>PWRH01000062.1 GCA_003556525.1 Candidatus Nealsoniibacteriota bacterium | reverse complement strand
TAATTTATATATTTTTTAATTAATCTTTTATATTTTAATTGTACCTTATAATTTTTAATAATAAAATATAGAAATAGGCCGGACTATATCTGGCTATCTAAAAACACGGAATTTATTTCCGTGTTTTTAATTTAATTTAAGGTCGGTTAGTGGATATATTAAACAAGCTTTCGATACAGTTCAAGATATTTTTTGGCTGATCTTTCCCAGGTAAAATCTTGCTTTATGGCATTAATCTGAAGTTTTTTCCAATCTTTTTTTTCTTCAAAAAGGTCGAGTGCTTTTATAATTGTTTGAAACATTTTTTCCGAATCGTATTTTTCAAATAAAAATCCGGTACCCAATACTTTACCTTTTTCTTTTTTAAACGGTAAAACAGTGTCTTTTAATCCTCCGGTTGCCCTAACCAAAGGAATTGTAGCGTATTTCATGGCAATCATTTGGCCGAGTCCGCACGGTTCAAACCTTGAAGGCATAAGAAAAATATCCGAGCCGGCATAAATTTGATGAGCCATTTTTTCGTCAAAACCTATTTTAACAAAAAACTTTTCCGGATATTCCGCTGCCTTTTTAAGGAAGAATTTTTCATACTCATCCGTTCCTTTACCCAAAATAACAAACTGAAGATTCTGTTTCATTATTTTTGGGAAAACTTTTTTGATAATATCGAATCCTTTTTGTTCCGCCAGCCGGGAGATTAGGCCGACAACAGGAATTTTTTCATCCGCTTTTTTAAAGCAAAGCTTTTGCAAGTAATCTTTATTTATTTTTTTATCATCTATATTTTTAAGAGAATACTTTTTTTTGATAAAGCTGTCGTTTGCAGGATGAAACTGACTATAGTCTATTCCATTGACTATACCGCTTAAAAATTGTTTTCTTTTTCTTAGGCTTGATTCAAGACCAAAACCAAACTCTTTAGTCAGGATTTCTTTGGCATAATTTTCACTAACGGTATTTATTAGGTCGGCGTTTAAAATACCTTTTTTAAGACAGTTTACATTTTCTTTGAAATCAGTGCCCAATAGTTTGTTTACCGTTGTTTTCGGATATATTCCCTGATAACCGATATTGTGGATGGTAAGCAATGTTTTAATAGGTAGTTTGTTTTTTTTGATTATTTCGGGAATTAGGCCAACATGCCAATCATTACAATGCATAATATCCGCTTTGATAATTTGGGCAACTTTAATTGCAGCCATTGAAAAAAACAAAAACCTGGCTGCTTCGGATTGACTACCTTTGGAAGATGCGTCGCTCGTTAAATAAACGTCTCCCTTAAAATAATCATTATTTTCTATTAAATACAGAGAAACATTGCTTTTAGGCAGTTTGGTTTTTAAAAGATTAAAATATTTTTCTTCTTTATCGAAAAACAAGGGGATATTGGATTTAACCAATTTTAAATCTTTTTTATTTATTTTTATTGAGCCGTAGAAAGGCAAAACAATATTGATATTTACACCTATTTTTTTTAATGCTTTTGGTAAAGAGCCGGCTACATCCGCCAGCCCGCCTACTTTGGCAAAAGGGGCGCATTCCGAAGAAGCAAAGATTATTTTCATAGTTTTATTTTTTATAAATTTTTTTAAAAACTTTAAGACCTTTTTGATAATTATTCCAAACCATAATATGGGAAGCAATCAATAGCCCGAAATATTGTTCAAACATTTTAAATATTTTTTTGTCATAGTTTTGGCTATCAATCGTATCTTGCCAAGCTTTTATTTCATTTTTTTTAAGATTGAAATCAAGCGAATATTTTAAGTGGGCGATAAGGCTTGCCGGATCTTCTTCTTTTGCTCCAAAATGGGCTTTTTCCATATCTATTAAAGATATTGAAGATTTTTGAATAAAGATATTGAAAGGATTAAAGTCGCCGTGAACAAAAAATCCTTTTTTATTTTTTAAATAATGTTTTTTTATCTTTTTTTTGAGCGAAAGATAAGGGGCTTTAATAACGTTTTTTTCTTTTCTTTTATCCAATATTTTAATATTTTTTTCAAAGTCATCAAAAGAAATGCCTTTTTTAATTTCTTGGCTTTTTTTTGGGTCAACTCTTGGCAAGAAATCAAGTAGTTCTTGAACCAGTTTTAATTCTTTTTTCTTGGGATTTTTTAGAAAAGAAGAGAGTATTTTGCCTTTTTGGTATTCTCTAAAAAAAATGCCGAATTCTTTTTGGTAGCAATAAGCTTTGGGAATAAAAACATTATTATTTTTTTCAAAGCAGTGGTAAATATTTTTTGTTACTTGCCAGGGGTATTCTTTTTTTCCGTCCGAGTTTGCTACACCAACCGTTTTAAAACCGTTAAAGCTATAAATAGCCACAAGACTGTAGCTTCTTTGGTCAAGATATTGTTTTATTACTTTTATCTTAACGTTTGAAGAAGAGGGAATCGGCTTACAGTTTTTTACTATTTTTTTAATTTCTTTTGGTGAAACGAGCTTTTCGAATTTTTCTTTTGGACTTTTCATTTATAGAGAATTAAACTTAGGCTTTTCTTTTTTCGGGCTGGCCGGGTTTTAATTTTTTGTATTTTTCCTTATATCTGTCCATCAGCTTTGTTAGTTCGCTGTCTGTTACCTCCATTCTCAAAAGGTCGACAGCATGAATAGCGTCATAAATATCATTTTTTGTTTCAAGCTTCCAAATGGCATCGCGCCAAAGAATTGCTTTTTCAAAGTTTTTGGTTTTTTGGGCCTCTATCATTTTTTTCTCCATCATAGTGATAAATGCCTGGTAAACTTCGGGTTTGTCCGCTTCAATTGTTCTTTCTCTAAAGGGTATTTTTGTTGTTTCTTTATATTTTTTGGAAAGATTTTCAATTTTACCGCTTCTTTGCCACCAAAAAGAAAGAGCTATTATTTCTTTATAGTATTTTTCACCCCTGTTTATTTCTTTTTCGGTTATTTCGGGCAAAGACTTGAGAGTTTCAAGCATTGTCCAGGCGCCTTTTTCTATCATTTCAATACTCCACCAGGGTTCTCCGGAGGCCCAAAAGAACTGGTCTGAAGAAACAGCTTTGTCCAGTTTATCTTTTTGGCTTGGGGTAAGCTTTTTATTTTTGGATGTTTTTCTAATAAAGTTAAGAAATTCCCACTGTAGAGTATGTACTTCATTTTTAGGATTTTTCCAAGAATAAAACTGGATTCCTTTGTCTATATCTTCTTTGCTTGAAGCCCAAGTGGCGCTAACAGGGCTGATTAGTTCTATTTTTGAAAACAAGCCGGGCAATTCGGAAAAAAATATTTGTTTTGGCTTGTCTGCGGTTAAAATTTTAAAAAAGTTTTTTTCCATACCGGGTCGGTGATGACCGAAAGTTTCTCCGTCCATAGCGGTACAAAAATAAGACTTTTCCTTAATTTCTTCCTTAACCAGCTCTTTAAACTCTTTTTTGCTTCTGATAATTGCGCTCATTATGCAATTTGAGATTCTTCTTTCTCTAAAAACAGCCAGAATTTTTTTATTGTTTTTGATTGAAAAAAGCCTGTCGTTTGGTGCGGTGTTTTTCCCTCCGTTATAAGAAATTTCATCCAAAAGAATCATCGGGTAGTTAAGCTTGGCAATGGCCTTGGCTACGTTTGGCCCATATGCCATTTCCGGAGGAAAAAAGCAAAAAGGCCGATAGGCTTCCTTAAAATATTTTTTATTTATTTGTCTGTTTTTTTCAACCTGGCGGAATATTTCATCTTCGCTTAAAAAAGCAAGGAGAGGATGATACATGGCACTTTCAGTAAACTCCAATCTTCCTTTTTCCGCCAAAGTTTTAATATCTTCAATAACATCGTAATAATTATTTTTTGCCAGAAGTTCCGTTAAAGCACCGTTTATATTGAGATTGACCTTGGTGTTTTTAAGACTTAAAAAACCCTTAAAGAGGGGCCTGTAGGATTCATTGACAACTCTTTCGAGTATTTCTTTTGACTGGTCTGACGGTTGGTAAATATGTAGAAAATTAACCCAATACATAGTAGTTAGTGATTATTATTGTTATTATTTTTTTGTTTTTCCATTAATAATTTATTGAAAACTTCGCTATATTTTTTTGCCGACTTTTCCCAGGAAAAATCTTTTTGCATTACTCTTTTCATTATTTTTGCCCATTCTTTTTTAAATTGAAAACAGGTTTTTGCCTTAATAATGGCGACAAACAAGCTATAAGGGTTGTAGTTTTCAAAAACAAAGCCTTCTCCTTTGCTTTCTTTTGGATCAAAGTTTTCCACTGTGTCGGCTAATCCGCCTGTTTTTCTGATAATCGGGACTGTTCCGTAGCGCATTGCCTGCATTTGAACAATGCCGCACGGTTCGAATCTGGAAGGAATTAAAATAGAGTCTGATCCGGAAAAAACAAGATGGGGAAGGGCAACATCAAATTCGAAATGATAGCCGATTTTATCCGGAAATTTTTGCCTTGCCTTTTCAATCATTTCTTTGTATTTCGGTTCACCGTCTCCCAAGATAGCCAATTGAACATTGTTGTTTTCAAAAAGGTGGTCAATAATCGGTTCCAAAAGATCAAATCCTTTTTGGTCGGTAAAACGAGAAACAATTCCCAAAAGAAAGGCGTTTTTATCCTGATTTAAGCCGAATCTTTTTTGGAGGGCGATTTTATTTTCCTCCTTTTTTTTAATATTTTTAATATTATAATTGGTTGGAATGTGAGGGCACTCTTCAGGGCTATAGTCTTCATAATTGATTCCGTTAAGAATACCATGGAGCATATGTTGTTTTTCAGACAGGATTTTATCCATACCTTCTCCGTATTCCGGTGTTAGAATTTCTTTTGCATAAGTTGGAGAAACCGTTAAAATAATATCACTATAAATAATCCCTCGTAAAAGCCAATTTAGCTTTGCCAAACGAGGGTTAAAAAAATCAGGAATTTCTTCTTGTCCCGAATCGCGTTCGCTTTCCTGAGCAAACTTGAAATCGCACATTCCCTGATAGTATAAATTGTGTATTTTAAAAATGCAGGATGTTTTTTTAAAGGCCGGATCGTCCCTATATTTTGTTTTAAGATAGTTTGGAATAAGGCCTGTTTGCCAATCAGAAGCAACAATAACGTCGGGTTTCCATTTTGATTGTTTGATAAACTCCAATGTTCCTCGGCAAAGGAGAGCCCATCTGATATGGTCGTCACTATAGCCGTAAATATTTGCCCTTTGCTCATAGTATTCCATATTTTCCAGAAAATAGGTCGTTACCGCTTTGGAACCACTGTATTTTTTAACATTGCAAACTAAAAAAGGATATTCTCCGGGCTGGTCTGTCGGCACTTCGATTTTTTCTTTTTCTTTTTTTAATTTATATATTTTCTCATCAATAGTTCCGTACCTTGGAATCATTACCCTGGTATCATGGCCCAAACTTTTTAGAGCAAGCGGAAGAGAGTATAAGACATCTCCCAGCCCTCCGGCCTTGGCAAAAGGAGCAGCTTCAGAACCAACAAAAAGTATTTTAAGCTTTTTAAAAAAAGGGTTTATTTTTTTAAGGTCGTTTACGCTTACTTTTACTGCTGAAGAAGACATAAAATATATTTTTTTATAAGTTGGTTATTTAAAAAACCCCTTTCGAGCGGGATTTTTTTGCCTATTTTTTATTTTATATTTGTTAAGAATCAATGTCAATCTCTTTTTTGACTGGACCTATTTTTTGTGTTATTATTTACCAAGTTTTATTTTTTTAAAAAGCTCATTTTTTACATACTTTGCACTCAAACTTTGCACTCAAAGAATCCAAAGATTCTTTTCGTACTTCGTTTCTTTATATAATTATTAATTTATGAATAGAAACTCGTAATATGAATAGAAACTCGTTAATTTACTCAAAGAATCCAAAGATTCTT
>PWRH01000048.1 GCA_003556525.1 Candidatus Nealsoniibacteriota bacterium | reverse complement strand
GTTTATGATTAAAAAACTGATGAAAAAAAATAAAATAAAAAATTTTAAAAATGTTTTCTTTTTCATTTGATCATAAATTCTTGGCTGATAATCTCAAGCATTATTAACTTGTCTAAATATATTAAAATAAACCATAATGCGGAAAATCCAACTGTTTTAAAAATAGCATCAATATAATCTATTTTAAACTTGCGATATATAAAAACGTCGTAATAAACCGTAATTAATAAAATAACAATAATAAAAATCAAAGAAGTATATATTATAAATTGAACCAAATTATAGTAGTCGCTAAGCATAAATTCAAATAAATAAAAAACAGGTCCGGCAGCAGCAACTCTTGCTTCAAGATAACCTTCCTCACTAATTAAATCTTCCTCTATATCTTCAGCTATTTCAGGGCCAATTGATTCTTCTTCCAAGACCAATAGAGATTCCGGCTTTTCTTCAAAAATAACCTCTCTTTTTGTTCCGAAAAATTGAACAACCAGGGTTGTTTCTTTCCCCTGAAAATCACCCTTAACAACAGCAATACCTATTTCTTCATAGCCCGGATTCAAAATATTTCTTTTATGAGAAGATGAATTCATCCAGGCCTGATGTACCTGCTCCGAATCAAAAAAGCCTATTGCCAAGTTCTCTCCGGCCACGCTGTATTTATATCCGGTTTTTTGAAGCCAATACCAGGGAGATATGCCCTCGGGACTATAATGGTCGAAATAACCCTTTTCAAGCATGTCTTGAGCTTTAAGTCTTGCTGCCTGCGCCAAAAGCGGATCCTCTCTCAGAGTTTTAAATCCATAATTTTCGCGGTCATTATTGGCAAAACCAATCAGGGTTATTTTTGTTAAATCGGCAAAAAAAGAAGTTTCCGGAAAATAAAAAATAAACGGCAAAATAATAAGTTTTAAAACAAGCAAAAAAACAGCATAATAAAATAAAAACCTGCTTTTTAAAAACAAAGGATAATAACTATTTTCTTTTAGGGGGAAAAAAAACAGTTTTATTTTATGAAAAAATTCTTTAGCCATTTCGTCTTTTATTATACTATAAAAAAAACAAAAGTCAATGTTTGATTAACGGGCGTCTATCTGCTAATATTAAATAAAAATGCCTCAAATTTTTGAATTTCATTTTAATCCGAAAAACGCTGTTAAGGGCCGTAAGGGTAAAGAAAAAGAAACGGCTGATTTTATTTTCGACAGCTTTTGTTTTGAGCCAACCAATATCTATGAAAAAAGAGTTGGCAGCCTTTATTTAGTCGGGCTTTTAAAAAACGCTCTGCCGCAAAACAGCAGATTTTTGGATGTTTTGGCTGAAAAAATAAAAGAAAAATACTATAAGGCGGTTTCAATTCCTCCGGCACAATCACTTAAAGAAACCCTTAAAACAGCCAATGAATATTTGGAAAAAATAGCCAAAAGCGGAGATGTCAGCTGGCTGGGAAATTTAAGCTTCAGCGTAGTTTCCATTTCGCCAAGCCAAAAACACGAAGGAAAAGAACTAAATTTTACAAAAATCGGAGACTTAAAGATTATTTTAATAAGAAATAATCAAATAACCGATATTGACGAAAATTTAAAACTTGAAGGAATTGAGCCTTATCCTTTAAAAATATTCGGCAATATTGTTTCTGGAGACTTAATTGAAAACGACATTTTAATTATTTTAAACAGCACAATCTATGATTTTTTTTCGGAAGAAAAACTGCTTAGTAAAATAGCCCGAAATCCAATTGAAAAAATAAACACTATTATCAGTGCGAAAAAAGAAAAACTGCAAAACCTTTCCGGAATTTGCCTTGTAGTGGTTTTAAATAAAGAAAAAGCTTTAAAGGAAAAGGAAACTTTCAACCAAAAAAGACCTTTGTTTTTTTCTTTTGACCAAAAAATTAAATCACTAAAATCAAAGATATCGACAATTAAAATAACTCTGCCGAAAATAACTTTTTTAAAAAATAGGTTGCCGGAAAATAAATTTCCAAAAATAAATTTACCTAAAAAATTCTTACCTGAAATTAAAAAACCAATAATCCCAAAAGTTTCGCATAATTTTAATTTCAAAAAAAACCTGGTTCTGATTTTCTGCCTAATCGCTCTTTTATCGGTCGGATTTTATATTTTTGAAAAAAAAGAAAAAGCTATGATAGAAGAGTTTCGAAATGAGGTCAGCGAAATAGAAAGCAAGGTTTCAGAAGCAAATCATTATTTTAATCTGGCAAAAAATGACACTCAAAAAGAAAAAGAGGCCAACCGGCTAAACAAAGAAGCTTGGCTCAAAATAAATTCTCTTTCAATCCCCTCTCCAAGAATTCCTTCAAACATTAAAAACCAAATTTCGGAAATGAAAAAAAACATCTATGCAAACTTAACCGAATTAAACAACCTGGAAGAAATCTCCGAACCGGAACTCGTTTTTGAATTTAAGGCAAGAGAATTTATCCCGAGAAAAATTATTTTTTTCGAAAATAATGTCTTTTTTTTCAACCCAAATTTAAATAATATATTTAATCTTTCGGAAGAAAAAATCATAGAAACGGATAGAAGAATAAGCTCAGCTACAATTTTCTCGGAAAGAATTTTATTTTTTTCAAACCCAAATGAAATAATCAGTATTAAAGACAGTCAGGTTGAAGAAAGAATATCTCTTGAAGAGGTTTCTTTTGATGCTGAGTTAATATCGCTTAATTCTTATCTTTCCCACCTATACCTGTTGGATACAAAAAATAACCTGATTATCAGATATCCCTTTAGCTCAGGTCTTAGTTGGAGAGCGCCTGAGTTATGGTTTGCTCCGGAAGTTATAATTACCAGTAATCTAAAATCAATGGCAATTGACGGCTCAATCTGGATCTTAAATCAAAGAAACCTGATTGAAAAATATCGTAACGGAAGAATTGAAAAAACAATAAACCTAGACATATTCCCAAGCCCAAGAAATTTTTCAAAAATATTTACTTCTCCAAACCATGCATATATCTATGTTTTGGAACCCGCGGAAAAAAGAATTATTATTATTGATAAATCAGGCCAAGTAATAAAACAATTTCAAAGTGAAAAATTTAATAATCTTTTGGATTTTACGGTTTCCGACAATGGTAAAGAAATATATCTTTTAAACGGCTTGTCCGTCTATAAAATTAATTTCTTAAATTAGCTTATTGACAAAGCTTTCTAATTTTCTATAATAAAAACATAGCTCTTTCCTCAACTTTCCCTATAAATTTCCCCATAAAAAAGCTGCCATACCTGGCAGCTTTCTTTTTTATTCCATTACTAATCCTGACCTTATCTTAATCTCTAGTCATTATCATTATTTTCATCTTCTTCGTCATTTTCACCCTCATCATTGTCATCCTCCTCTTCATCTTCATCTTCATCCTCCTCTTCATCTTCTACATCATTTTCTACCTCATCTCCATTTTTATCATCAACCTCTACAGACTCGAAAAGAGGATGTGATTTACCCATTAAGCGTATTATACCGGGGGCTCTTAAAAGGCCCGGAGGAACAAAAACGCCTTCTTCAAGCTCAACAAGCCCGGCACCTCTGCCCTTGACACCTTCTTCAAAAATCTGATTTATTCTTGACATGGTCTGGGGACCTACCCGACCAACCTGGTCAATTCCGGCTTTTTCTTGAAATCTTTGAACTGCTCTTTCAGTCAATCTTCCAAAATAACCGGTAATTAATCCTTCCGGATAAATATCAGGGTCTGTTGCCAAAAATTCCTGCAATAATTTAACGTCATCGCCACTCATTCCAAAACCCAACTGCCTTACAAGCTTAAGTTCGGCTTCCAGCTCATCTACTTTTTCCTGTGCCTTTTCAATTTGAGCTATTAACTCAGCAACTCTTGCCTCCAAAGCTTCGATTTTTTCCTGAAGTGAAACAATTAACTCTTCTACTTCCGAACCATTATCTTCTGCACTAACAACAAAAGGAATAGACAAAACGCCAAATAAAAACAGAAAACCGACTCCAATGCTAAAAATTTTTTTATTCATAATATTTTTAAAATTAACCAATAAATATTCGACCTTTAATTAGATTATTTTAACACATTATAGGTTCGGACTTCAAGAAAAAAAACAGGGTTGCTTACCCTGTTTTTTTGTTTATTTTAATTCAACTGTTCCGCCGGCTGCTTCAAATTTCTTTTTCAACTCTTCAGCCTCTTCTTTTTTAACAGCTTCTTTAATGGGCTGGGGCTCGTTTGCCGCAGCATCAACCAAGTCCTTTGCTTCTTTTAATCCTTTTTGAGTAACATCTCTAACAACCTTGATAACCTCGATTTTTTTATCTCCAATAGCTGTTAAAACAACATTGAATTCACTTTTCTCCTCTGCCTGAGAAGCTGCTTCTCCACCGGCAGCAGGAGCGGCAACAGCCATGGGTGCTGCAGCTGAAACACCGAATTTTTTCTCTAAAACCTTAACAAGTTCAGCCAAGTCAAGCACTGTCATTTTTTCAATTTCCTCTACCAGTTGTTTAAATTTTTTAGGAACTTCCACTTCTGTTCCCTCTTCTTTTTGTTCTTCTTTTTTTACTTCTTCTGTCATAATAATTAAGTTATTTTATATTTATAATTTACGCTTTAATCTGTTTTAAAGCATAAAGCAGACCTTTAAGATTGTAATTTAGCGCATATGTCATATTGGACATTGGCGCTGAAATAGCACCGACCAGTTTTGCCAAAAGAACTTCTTTGGAAGGAAGATTTGCCAAACTAACCACTTCCTCTTTCTCGATCAAATTGCCCTCAAAAAAACCGCCTAAAATTTTAAGATTTTCATTTTCTTTTGAAAAACGATATGCGGTTTTAACCGGAAAAAGCTCATCCCCAAAGCCAAAAATAAAACCCAATTCTTCTTTATATTTATCTTTATTGAAGTCAAAATTATTTTCCTTAAGAGCTATTTCAGCCAAAGTTTTTTTAACCACTTTTAAGTTGGCATCGTTTTTTTTAAGCTCTTTTCTCAGGTCTGAAATATCTTTCATTTTTAAACCGGTAATCCCAACCAAAACCATTGCTTTTTGTTTGGAAATTTTTTCTTTTAAATCTTCAAGAGATTTTTCTTTTTGTTTTCTTGTTAAGGCCATAATAAAATTATTTTATTTGGTTTAAAATATAAAAAATCTGCGCTTACCGCAGACAAACAACAGCCAAGCTCCTCGGCAGGAATTATTTGCCCTTAATTTGGTAGAGCAAACCTGCTGTCTGCGGATATGCTAGATATATTAATATATTAATTTATTTATTTATTTTGTCAATAGGAAAACTTAAAAATATTTTGCCTTGGCCCGATTATGTTCTTCCAAGGTTCTACTAAAAATCGTTTCTCCTTCAGGAGTTGAAAGATAGTAAAGATAATTATTTTCTTTCGGCCTTATTGCCGCCACTATGCTTTCGATTCCCGGGTTTGAAATAGGGCCCACGGGCAGACCCCTGTATTTATAAGTGTTGTATTTGGAGTCAATTTGCCTGGCCAAGCCGATTTCTCTTCTCATCTGATCAAAAGTCCATCTTTCAGCTTCCAGAATATAGGCAATGGTTGCATCAACCTGAAGAGGCATATTAATATCAAGCCGTTTCCATAAAATACCCGAAACCATTTTTTTGTCCTCCAATGTTCTAACTTCCTTTTCAATCAAAGAAGCCATGATAACTATCTCAAAAATAGACTTGTTTTGGCTTGCTATTTCTTCTCTTAATTCCAATGTCAATTTTTTATCAAAATTAGCAAGCATTTTTTTGATAACATCGCTTACTTCTTCATTTTTCACTATTTCATAGGTATCGGGAAAAAGATACCATTCAAGGTTCAAATCAGCGGGCTTGTCTTTTAAAAAGTCAAACTCTTCTGAAAAGTCTTTTTCAATTGTTTTCTTAAAATCTTTTTCATTAAAAAGGCCTTTTTCCTCAAAATAAAAGGCT
>PWRH01000088.1 GCA_003556525.1 Candidatus Nealsoniibacteriota bacterium | reverse complement strand
TTAAGACAATCAGGGTTAAAAAATGGAGAGCCAAAGGAATCTTTAAAAGATAGAGTACCGGAAAATAATGCGGCCAGCTGTCAGCGGATATTTCTCCCATAAAGGTAGCGGTATTACCCCACATTGTTCTTTGCGAAGCCATTAAAAGTCCTCTTAAATATTGGGCAAGACCACGCAAGGGTTCTTGCTCAGTCATCCAAATATTAACGTCTACCATAAAGGGGATAGGGTGGCCGGATATATCCGCTATTGTATCTCTTAGTTGATGCTCAACAGGATAGTTTATTACATGAAATTGGTAGATTGGCCAAATAACAAAAATAACCCCGATTAAAGCGCTAAGGAACGCTTTTCCCGAATATACTATTAATTGTTTTAAAATTTTATTTTTATTCTCTGAAAATATTATGGCATAGAGTAGAGTAATGACTACAAAAAACGGTATTAAAAGCACAAGAGAAAACTTAAAAACCATGGCAGTGCCAAAGCCAACACCTGCCAGAAAAACATTTTTCCAACTCGGTTTTTTTAAAAAGTTTAACCAGAGAAAAGTTGCCAATAAAACTCCAAAAACAGCACCTATGTCTGTATTAACAAGCATTCCGTGAGCTATAAAAGTTGGCGAAAAGGCAAAGAGAAATAAAACTCCCAAGGCAACACTGTTTCCTTTTTCCTTTTTTGTCCAATAAAAAAGAAGCCAGCCCGTTAAAAGAAGAAGGATTATCATGGCAAAGCGGGACCAAACAATAATTTCCCTGGCATTGTTTCCAGAGCGATAGACAAACTCTCTTCCCAAATCAAATTGAACCCACCATGCCGGTGGTGCATCTTCTTGTGTCCAAAGAGGATGTTCATCGGGAAAGTTAAGATCTAGGAAAAGAAGCGGGATTGCCGGTATATCTTTAACAAGAGGCGGATGTTCCGGGTTAACCCTATAGTCTTGTTTTGCCAAATAAGAATAACCGGCCGGAATATGGGCCAGTTCATCAAAAGTAAGGGCGGTTTGTCTCATGCTTAAAAAAGATGTGGCAAACATAAGCCCCAGTAACATTAAGGCAATAATATTGGTTAAACGATTTGATGGTGAGAACATATTGTTTGGGCTAAAAAATTAGCCGGGTTAATTGTTATTTGGAGTATTGGCCTTTTAAAAAACAAACTCCATTATGACCATTAGAATATTTTAACATGTTTTTTAAATTGTAAAAATATTTTTATAGTTTATGGCTTGCCATCACTACTATCACTCTTGACAGGGGAGTGATAGTTTTATAATATTATAAAAGAACACCTTTTAAAAATAAGAAATATTTATGGAGTTAACCGAAAGACAAGAAAGAATATTGAATATTATTGTAGAGGAATATATTAAGTCGGCTCGGCCGATTAGTTCGAAGTTTTTGGAAAAAGAGCATGACTTTGACATATGTCCGGCCAGTATCAGGGTAGAGATGCAAAAATTAACGAATGCCGGGTTAATTTTCCAACCTCATACTTCTGCAGGAAGAATTCCTACGGATAAAGGTTATCGTTTTTTTGTCGATAGTTTATTTAATAAAGAATCGGGCATAGAGGACAGTTTTGGTTTGGATGTTGATAATCTGTTTTTTAAAGAGGAGGTGGCCGGTTCAATAAAATTATTGCAGGACTTAACCAGGGAAGTTGCCTTAATTTCCTCAAGCCTGACTTTGGGCTATTTGTTTGAACATCAAGTTTCTTGGAAAGAGGGTTGGGCAAGAATAATTAAGGAACCTGAATTTTCGGAAAAAGAAATAATCGATAATCTTATTGAAACTATAGAATTTTTTGAAAAAGAAATAGTTGGCTTTGAAGATGACTTTGATTCGAGCCTGCCGATAAATGTTTATATTGGAGATGAAAACCAATTTGCCAAGGCAAAAGAATTTAGTATAATAGTTACCAGGTGCTTTTTTCCGGAAAAGGAAAAAGCGAAATTAAAGGGGAGCGGAGTCTTGGCAATATTCGGTCCCAAAAGAATGGATTACAATAAAAATATTAATTTATTAAATTGTTTAATTAAAAATTTAGATGAGCAAAGAAAATAAAAACAGCCGTAAAGAAAAACCAAAAGAAAAAGATTTTAGTGAGATTGAAAAGGAGCTGCAGGATTGTTTGGCCCAAAAAGATGAATATTTGGCAGGTTGGCAAAGAGCCAAAGCGGATTTTTTGAACTATAAAAGAGAAGAATCGGAAAGAATGAAAAACTTTTTAAGCTATGCGCAAGAAGAGTTTCTTTTAAAAATTTTGCCTATTTTGGATAACTTTGAAATGGCTGAGAAAAAAATGCCCGAAGAATTGAAAGATGATGAAAATGTAAGAGGCATTATTCAAATTAAAAAACAGATTGAAGATTTTCTTAAAAGCTACAATGTTGAACCAATAGAATCGATTGGTAAAGAGTTTGACCCTCATTTACATGAAGCAATAGATCAAATAAAAATTGAAGATAAGGAGCCGGATATTGTTATTGATGAAATCCAAAAAGGATACAAAATTAACGACAAACTATTAAGACCTGCCAAAGTTAGAGTCAACAAATAAACCCTTAAAAGAAAAAATAAAAGTAAAATAACTTTTGGGTTTTAAGGCTGTTTTTGACCGAATCGGTCAAAAATAGAATCAAGGTCCAATTTATTTACTGAAAACTTATTAATTATTAATTTAATTTATTATTTATTATGTCAAAAATTTTAGGTATTGATTTAGGAACAACTTTTTCGGCAATGGCAGCAATAGAGGCCGGAGAGCCGAAAATAATTGAAAACAAAGAGGGGGCAAGAACAACGCCTTCGATTGTCGCTATTACTAAAAACGGAGAAAGGTTAACAGGGGTTTCTGCCAAAAGGCAACAAGTAACAAACCCTAAAAACACCATATTTTCCGCCAAAAGACTGATTGGTCGACGTTTTTCCGACCCGGAAGTCCAAAAAGATAAAAAACTTTTGCCTTATGAGTTGAGGGAAGCGCCTGATGGCGGAGTTGAGATAAAAATGGGTGATTCTTCGACAGGCTCAGAACAGGGAAAGTGGTTTAAGCCTGCAGAAATTTCAGCCATGGTTTTGCAAAAACTAAAAGCTGACGCCGAAGAAAAACTGGGTGAAAAAATAACAGAAGCGGTTATTACTTGTCCGGCTTATTTTGACGACAGCCAAAGAAAAGCAACTAAGATTGCCGGAGAGATTGCCGGGTTTAACGTTAAAAGAGTTATTAACGAACCGACAGCCGCAGCTCTGGCTTACGGCTTGAACAAGAAAAAAGGTGAACAGATTATTGTTTATGATTTTGGCGGAGGAACCTTCGATATATCTATTTTGGATGTTTCCGAAGATACCATAGAAGTAAAGGCAACCGGCGGAGATACTCATTTGGGCGGAGATGATTTTGATCAGAAAATTATGAATTTTTTGGTCGATGAATTCAAAAAAAATGAAGGGATTGATCTGTCAAAAGACCAGTTGGCTATTCAAAGACTGAAAGAAGCTGCAGAAAAAGCAAAAATAGAATTATCTTCCGCTTTGGAAACAGAGATTAACCTGCCTTTTATTTCTGCCGACTCTGCCGGACCAAAACATTTTTACTACAAGCTGACCAGGTCAAAACTGGAAGAATTGGTAGAGGAATATATTGATAAATCTATGAAGCTGGTTAAAGAAACATTAAAAGAAGCTAATTTGGAGGCTAAAGATATCGAAGAAATAGTTTTGGTTGGTGGGCAAACCAGAATGCCCAAGATTCACGAAGAGCTGAAAAAAATGTTTAACAAAGAACCAAATAGGGAAATTAACCCTGACGAGGTGGTTGCTATTGGAGCAGCGGTTCAGGCAGGAATTATGCAAGGTGGAGTAAAAGATGTTTTGCTTTTGGATGTTACTCCGCTTTCTTTGGGCATTGAAACATTGGGTGGCGTTAGTACTGTTTTGATTCCGAAAAATACAACCGTACCAACAAGTAAAAGCCAAGTTTTTTCAACTGCCGGCGACAGTCAAACATCAGTGGAAATTCATGTCCTGCAAGGTGAGCGGCCAATGGCTCAAGACAATAAAAGTTTGGGCAGATTTATGCTTGATGGAATTCCGCCTGCACCAAGAGGCGTGCCTCAAATCGAAGTTTCTTTTGATATTGACGCCAATGGGATTTTAAATGTTACTGCAAAAGATAGAGCAACAAACAAATCTCAATCAATTAGAATAGAGGGCTCTACCGGCCTTTCAAAAGAAGAGGTGGAAAAACTAAAGAAGGAAGCTGAAATGCATGCGGAAGAAGACAAGAAAAAACAAGAAACAATTGAGATTAAAAATATGGCCGACAGCCTTATTTATACCGGAGAAAAAACAATTAGGGATTCCGGTGAGAAGATTTCAGCTGAATTAAAAAAAGAGGTTGAGGAAAAAATTGAAGCATTGAAAAAAGCCAAAGAAGGTGATAATATGGATGAATTGAAGCAAAAAAATGCGGATTTATCCGAAGTTCTTCAAAAGATAGGAGCTGAAATGTATAAGGCCGCCCAAGAAGCAAAGCCTGAAGAAGGAAAGCAAGAAGGGTCCGGTCCTGAAAATGCAGAAGAGGTAAAAACAGAAGAAGAGCAAGAAGATAAAAAAGAAGAAGGACAAGAAGGTAAGACAGAATAAAATAAATAAATAAAGATGTCAAAAGACTACTATCAAATTTTAGGTGTTAACAAAACAGCCTCTGCAGAAGAAATCAAAAAAGCTTACTATAAGCTAGCCCATAAATATCATCCTGATAAAGGTGGAGACGAAAAGAAGTTTAAAGAGATTAGCGAGGCTTATCAGGTTCTTTCAAATAAAGACAAAAGGGCTCAATACGATAAATTCGGCAGAGTTTTTGAAGGAGGAAGCGGGCCGGAGCAAGGCTTTGGTTTTGGTTCTTCCTGGGCAAGACAGGGATACGGTCAAGATAATATGAATTTTGAGTTTGATTTTGGTGATCTGGGTGATTTGATGGAAGATTTTTTCGGGTTTGGCCAAGCCGGCCCGAAAAAAGACTTTAGGCAAGGCAAAGATATCGAGGTTGAGATAGAGATTCCTTTAGAGGAAGTTATGGAAGGAAAAGAAAGAAAAATTGTTTTAAGCAAACTTATTTCTTGTGCCAGATGCCAAGGAGTTGGAGCAGAACCGGGAACAAAGGTTAAGGAGTGTTTTTCTTGTCGTGGAACCGGATCGGTCCAACAAATAAAAAGAACTCCCTTTGGCTCTTTTACCAAAACCAGTGTTTGCCCTGAATGTAGCGGAGAAGGCTTTAAGCCGGAAAAACCCTGTAATGTTTGTAAAGGAGAAGGAAGAATCAAGGGAGAAGAAGAAATCAAATTTTTTATTCCAAAAGGAGTAGATACAAACCAGGTTTTTAAAATTAAAGGTAAAGGAAACGCAGGCAGGCGGGCTGGAAAAACCGGTGATTTATATGTTAGAATTACTGTTAGGCCGCACTCTGTATTTAAAAGAAAGGGTGACGATTTGTATATTAAGGTTCCGATTTCTTTGAGTCAGGCTGTTTTGGGAGGATTGATAGAAGTATCGACCCTGGATAACAAAAAAGTTTCGGTTAAAATTCCGGCTGGCACTGAGTCTGGTAAAATTTTAAAAATGTCAGGCAGGGGAATTCCCCGTTTTTCAGGGTTTGGCAAGGGAGATATGTATCTTAATTTAGCCATCAAGGTGCCGAATAAACTGACCAAAAAACAAAAAGAATTACTGGAAGAGTTAAAGAAAGAAGGATTATAATTTTGCCTCCGTAACTCAATTGGCAGAGTAACGGCCTTTTAAGCCGGAAGTTACAGGTTCGACTCCTGTCGGAGGCACCAATCAAAACCACGGAAAATTTCCGTGGTTTTAGATATTAAATAAACAAACACAAAAAACAAATACAAAAAACAGCGGAGAACAGATCTCCGCTGTTTTTAAAAAACCCCGGAGGACA
>PWRH01000007.1 GCA_003556525.1 Candidatus Nealsoniibacteriota bacterium | reverse complement strand
TAATTGACCAAAAAAATTCAATAAAACAAAAAAAAGGTGATCTTTTAGCGAAAAAAACCAGAATTGAAAATGAATTGGAAGAGATAATAAAAGAAGAAAGGGTTATTGAAGAGGTACTTAAAGACATTGAAAGCAAAGAAAAACAAGCTTCCGATCCGAAAAAACAAAGAAGTATTGAGCAAGACAGGTGGAAAGTTGAAGATGATAAGAAAAAACTGGAAAAAGAAAGGTGGATAATAGAAGAAGAAAAAAAGGGATTGTTATCTAACATAGAAAACATAGAAAAAGAAGAGGCAGACTTTTTGGATAAAGAAATGTCAATAAAAGAAAGGTTAAAAGAAATAGACCGCCTGTTAAAAAGTCTTTCTCTGCCAATTAAGTCTGAAGCAAGCACGGGACAAAAAATATCGGATAGGCCGGAAGAGGTTTCTGAAAAAACAAGAATGGAAGATCAAATAAAAAGAGCAAAAGAAAAAGAGGTTGAGGTGCAGCCAATAATTAGTGAAGAAAAAATAAAAACAGAAGAAGGGGAAGAGGAAAATAAAATAGAGAGAGCAAAAGAAAAATTGGAAGAAAAGGAAGATCCGAGAGAGGAAAAAGGGTTGGAGGAAGAAAAAAGAAAACAAATGGAAGAAGAGAGGAAAAGATTGGAAGAGGAAAAAAGATTGGAAGAGGAAAAAAGAAAGCATGCGGAAAAAGAAAAACTGGAAGAGGAAGAAAGAAGAAGGCTGGAGGAAGAAGAGGAAGAAAGAAGAAGGCTAGAGGAAGAAGAGGAAGAAAGAAGAAGGTTAGAGGAAGAAGAGGAAGAAAGAAGAAGGCTAGAGGAAGAAGAGGAAGAAAGAAGAAGGCTAGAGGAAGAAGGCGAATTTATTCCTAAAAAAGAATCACTAAAAGAAGAAGCGACATTGGAAGAAGAGGAAGAAAGAAGAAAATTGGAGGAAGAAGAGGAAGAAAGAAGAAAATTGGAGGAAGAGGGCGAATTTATTCCTAAAAAAGAGTCTTTAGAAAAAAGCCCTGAGGAAGAAAAAATACAGCCGGAAACATTAATCCCAAAACTTCCTAAAAAACCTTCCCAATTCCAACAAATTTTTATTAGAATCATAATAGCAATCATTTTATTATCGTTTTTATCAATATTTATTTTGCTTTTGTGGTTTTTCCTTATAAGATAAAATATGAATAAACAAATAAAATCAACACTTAAAAAAAATTTGGAGAAGAGAAAAATAAGCATTGAAAAACAATTAAAAAAATTTGCAGATAAAGATAAAAAATTAACGGGCGACTGGGATACGCGCTTTCCTCAGTTCAATGGAAAAGAATCAGGCAATGCGGCAATGGAGCAAGCAGCAGACGAAGTTGAAGCATATGCAAACCTTCTACCTGTTGAGCATAGTTTGGAATTAAGACTCCAAAGCATTAATAATGCATTAAAAAAAATTAAAACCGAAAAATACGGTTTTTGTGAAAAGTGCCAAAAAAAAATAGAAGATGAGAGAATTAAGGTTTATCCTGATGCTCAATATTGCTTAAAATGTAAAAACAATTAAAATTTACGGCTAATTTAGCTGTTTAAATTATAATTATAATTAACAATAAATATAAAAATGGATGAAAATATAGAAAATATTAAAGAAAAATTCCAAGGAGTTTTTTCTATTTTCAAAGGGGTTGAGGTTTCTGAAAAAATCGCAATCTTAACCACTGTTTTGGCTTTTGCCTTTTTTATAGCTGTAATATTTTTAATCGTCAGCTTGGTTTTGCCCAAAACTCAAGTTAATGTTCAAATACTGGGGCCGGAAGAAGCAATAGCAGGTGAAGAAATAACATACACCGTAGTGATTAAAAACAGGGGCAATGTTGTTTTAGAAAATCCTGAGCTTACTTTTCAATATCCTTCATCTTCATTGCCCGAAAAAGAAAGTTTACTTGAAACAGTAAGATTTGAAAGTAGCTTATATGCAGGCCAAGAAAAAACTTTTGAATTTAAAGCACAGGTTTTCGGGCAAGAAAATGAAAATCTGGAGGCTAAGGCATGGCTTAATTATTATGCCAAAAATAAATTTGAAACATCAAGAACCATTAATCTGACTACAAATATTTCAGAAGTTCCAATAGAGTTGATTATCGATATACCGAAAAAAATTGCAATATTCCCGGATACGGAAAGCGAGTTTATATTAAGAACAAGGTTTATTTCTTTAATCGATAAAAATATTGAAAATCTAAAACTACTGATAACTTATCCCGAAGAACTAAATATTAAAGAATCAATCCCCTTAAAAGAGGAAGATTATTGGAGGATTGAGAAAATGGAAGGTTTTGCTGCCAGAGAAGTAGAGATGGTAGGGTTTTTCCCGGAAAAACAAAAAATAGGGGAAGATATGAATTTCAACGCCCAGCTTTTTGTTCATGTCCACGGAAGAGATGTTCTTTTAAAAGAATATTCAACTATTTCAACTACATTTAACCCCAATTTTAAATTTACCCAGCTGATAAACAGTCAGGAAAATTACTTTCCCGCCCCGGGAGAAACTCTTCATTATGAAATTTATTTTAAAAATATCCAAAATGAACCCCTTTCAAACCTGGTTCTTTCAACTGTTTTAGAGGGAAACCTTTATAGTGTTGAAACAATTGAAACTCCGACAGGATCTTTCCATAGGGGCGGAAGGTCTATTACTTGGACAGGAGAAAAAATACCCCAACTTAGATATCTGACTCCGGGAGAAGAGGGAAAAGTGGAGTTTTGTGTCCAACTCAAAGAAGATTATAAACCTCAAGACATCACAGAACTTAATGCAAGTGTAAGAAACAGAGTTATTTTAGGAGACTTTGAACAGGAGTTTAGAAGCAGGGCAAGTTCTCGAATAAAATTATCACAAGAAGGATATTTTAGAGACCCTTACCGATTTTTCGAAAAT
Organism: Candidatus Nealsoniibacteriota bacterium; assembly: GCA_003556525.1. Lineage (GTDB taxonomy): Bacteria > Patescibacteriota > Minisyncoccia > Minisyncoccales > RBG-13-42-11 > CSSED10-83. The sequence goes on along the minus strand of PWRH01000007.1, from coordinate 3,244 downwards.
CAAGGACCCAATCCTCCGGAAGTAAATGAAACAACTCATTATACAATTGTCTGGAAGCTTGAAAACTATTATAACTCAATTAAAGATGTTCAAATTAAAGCAACCTTGCCCCAAAATGTTGTTTTTAGAAGTGTTAAATCAACAAAAGGAGAAATGCAGGTTATAACAGATCCATTTAAGGCGGAAAGCCCTTATTATCCAATAATTCCAAGGGACTTTCGGTTTGAAAGACCTTTGTTTCGGGAACTAAGAAATGATATTGAAGTGAGATATCTTCAAACAATACTTAAAAAAGAAGTCCCTCATGTTTATAGGGAATCTGTGCCGATCACAGGTTATTTCGGACCAATAACCTTTGAGTCGGTAAAAGCGTTTCAAGAAAAATACAGGAGGGACATATTAAATCCCCAAGGAATCCAAATGGGCACAGGGTATGTGGATGAATTGACCAGAACCAAGCTTAACCGCTTACTGATGGAAGGACTACCCTTGGGTTCAAGCGAAGTTGTTTGGCAAATAGGAAATGTTGGACCGGGAATAGGAGTTTTTGAAGAAGAACTGGTAGCTGCTTTTCAAATTGCCTTTACTCCGCAAATGGCTGACAAAGGAAAAGTAATGACATTAATTAGCGAAGCAACTATTTCCGCAAAAGATGAATGGACAGGTGCAACACTTTTTTCAGCGGAAAGCTCAATAGATACCGCCCTTGGAAGCACCAGGACCGGTGCAGGTGAGGTCAGATAAGGTTAAATAATCGAAAGAATTTAAAATTAAAAAGCCCGATAAAATTATCGGGCTTTTATTATTTTTTAAAATTTATTATCTGCCAAAAGGATTTGGTGCTCCCCTGACTTCAAAATGAAGATGGCAGCCGGTTGCACCTATAGTATAACCTGAGTTTCCTATGTAACCAATAATATCTCCCTGAGAAACAGTTCTGCCGGAAGTTACTGTAATTGCTGATAGGTGAGCATAGAGGGTAACTACGCCGTTTGGATGAAGAATGGTAAGATAATTTCCATAACCTGCTCTACTATAGGTTACTCGCTGAACTGTTCCGGCAGCAGCTGCAAAAACAGGCTTACCGCAAGCATATCCCTGATGAGAAAAATCAATTGCATTAAAATGATGAAGTCCTTGAGTAATAATATAAGGAGAAGATACCGGAATAATAAAATAACTTGAAGCTAAAGGGGTAGAAGGCACGGCAGAAGAAGAGCTTGGGGCAGGGGTAGAAACAACAGTCCTTTTTTGAACAACCGGAGCAGGCATTTTACCGTTGGGAACAATAACAAAATCACCAATATAAATATCAGCCTCTCCTGAGAGTTGGTTAAAATCAACTATTTCGCTTGTTTTTCCCCTATATTTTTCAGCTATTTTAGAAATAGTATCTCCTGATTTAACATAGTGAACAACCCCTGAAACAGGCAAAATAATCAATTTCTGACCCTCTTTTAAGGTAGAGTTTTTATTTAAATCATTGGCCCAAAGAATAGTTTCCAAAGAAATATTATATTTGAGAGCTAAGAAAGATAGTGTTTCTCCTTTCTGGAGAACGTGCTCGATAATCGAATCTCTCTTTTCTTGTGCTTGAATTTCCGGCTCATCAAAATCATAAATACCGGCTAAAGAGCCCAAACTGTGGAAAGAGGCGGTGGTTGGCGGAGAAGACGCTTTAATAAAAAAATTATCCACCAAAATAACTTCAGGAATATCTATGTTGTTTCCCAAAGAACCGATAAATAAGTCATGATTTTCAATTTTTTTAACTTCTTTTGTTTCGCTAAAAACATTAATATCGAAACAGTTATTTTTAACATAAAAAGAAGAAAAAATAACTAAAAAAGCCACGAAAATTATTTTTAACGCGCCTTTTTTAGAGAGGAAACCAAATAAACAAAGAGAGGGACCCTTAATGGAGCCCTTTATTTTTTTAAACAAATTATTTATTTTTTTATTACTACGCAGCTTTCTACGCAAATAGTCCGACATATATGTAGCTTCTCTTAATTTAACTTTTTAAAGAAATAAGTCAAGATTTTTAAAGCTTAGTTTTCCACAGGCTAAAATTTTTATAATTTGACCGATTATAAACCAAAACAATGATTTTTTAATTTTTTTCTGATAAAATAAATCAATGAACCAATCTTTTAAAAAAAATCTGAAGGGTTTACTTAAAAAATACGAAATCAAGTCTTCCAAAAAACTGGGTCAACACTTTTTAATCGATAAAAAAGCAATCCAAAAAATAATTAAGGCCGGAAATATTAAACAAAGTGAAACCGTGCTTGAAATAGGGCCGGGCCCGGGCATACTAACAACCGAGTTAACAAAATTGGCAAAAAAAGTAATTGCTGTTGAGAAGGACGAAAAAATGTGTAAAATGCTTAAAAAAGAGTTTGAGGGCATTCATAATCTTAAAATTATTGAAGAAGATATTTTAAAATTAAATCTTAATATTTTAGAAAAAAACTATAAAGTTATTGCCAATATACCCTACTATATTACTTCTTGCCTAATAAGGAAATTGCTTGAAGAAAAAAACAGGCCGAAAGAAATAATTTTAACAATTCAAAAAGAGGTGGCTCAAAGAATTTGTTCAAAACCGCCCAAAATGAATCTTTTGGCTGTTTCAGTCCAATTTTACGCAACAGCTGAAATTATTTCATATATATCAAAAAAATCTTTTTGGCCAATACCAAAAGTTGATTCAGCCATTATTAAAATTATTCCCTTTAAATCAAACAGCCAAAAAGAAAAAGACAATTTTTTTAAAATTGTTAGGGCGGGGTTTTCACAGCCCAGAAAACAACTTTTAAATAATCTTTATAAAGGATTAAAATTAAACAGCAAAAAAGATGTTGAGCAACTTCTTTTAAAAGAAGGAATATGCCCAAAACGAAGAGCGGAAACCTTGATTATTGAAGAATGGATTAAATTAGCCAAGCTGTGGAAAACTTAATTGTTGCTATCTTTTAATTTTGTTATAATTTTTTAATGCACAAAAAATTAATAAAGTTATTTTTTATTTTTTATTTGTTTTTTTTATTTCTTCCCTTTTCATTTGCTTTTGCTCAAGAAAGAATTTTGGAATTGGAATATCCGACAATACTGGGCATAAGCTTAGATACGGTCAATACTCAGTTGGAAGAATATGTATTATATATATTCAGCTTAAGTGTCGTTATCAGCGGCCTTTTTCTTTTTGGAACTCTTGTTTACGGCGGAATAAAATATATTA
>PWRH01000072.1 GCA_003556525.1 Candidatus Nealsoniibacteriota bacterium | reverse complement strand
ACTGATTATTACAATCTTTCAATCAATGCTTTAAGCGGAAATCCCGATTATAATTTTTCAAATTCAGCAATAATAGAGAATGATTTTACTATTGATAATGGTAGAGTTTTGGCTCCCACGACATTAACTGTTGCCGGAAACTGGAATAATTACAGCACTTTTTTGAATAATCAAGGAGAAGTTATTTTTACAGCTATTGACAATAAATCGATTAATCCGGGACAAGATCCTTTTTGGGATATTGTTTTTGACGGAGGAGAGGACAGTGCTTGGGAGTTTACCACTTCAACTGTTTTAGAAGGAGGCCTTCGCCTAAACCAAGGACTTCTTTTTGGAGATCAAGATATAACGGTTAGGGGAGGTTATGTTGATTGTTATAATACTTGTGGAAATATTGATTTATACGGGGGAACGTTTTATTTGGAAGGCGGAGGTAATTTCGGTACATCAAACCTGATTGCCGAATATTGGATATTTAATAATCTTGTTTTGGGAGACAATTTAACTTCAACCACGACTCATTCTCATTTGCATTCCGGGTCGCTTTTAATGGTTAGAAATAACTTTACTATCCAAGAAAATCATACTTTTGTTGCCCCTCAAATAAACGTTAACTTCATAGTTGAGGGTGATTTTACAAATAACGGAACCTTTACTCATAATAGTGGCGAGATAATTTTTTCCGGAACCGAAGAGCAGGTAATTTCAGGTAATCTGGCAGGAAGCTCGGCTTTTTATATCCTAACTTTTGAAAACAACTCGGGCGTAAGTGAGCCTTTTGAGCCGGGAATTATTTTAACCGCCAGTACCAGCGCTTATCTTTCAAATATTGATATTGGTCTTGCCAAGGTTCAATTTGAAGCAGAAGCTTATTTCTATTTTGAAAATATCAACTGGCAGGGTCGGGCAGACAATCTAATCTTTTTCAGAAGCTCTACCACAGGAATACAATGGTTTTTAGAGGTGGAAAATCCAACTCCTGTTTCATATATTAATGTAGAAGACTCGGATGCTTCATTAACTTATCCCTATATCGACGCAATGGATGAAACAAGTTTTGATGCGGGCAATAATATTAACTGGATATTTGAATCAATTTCAATTTCCGGAACGATTTTTTCTGACGAATACGGCTCTGTTTCAACCAGGGGATTAACTGTCCGTTTGGTTATTAGTACGGACTATTATAATGCTACAACCTCAGCCGATGTTTCAACAGGTGTTTATCAATTTAGTAATATTCCCGAGAATCTGGCAACCGGAACAGTAATGACTGTTTTAGTTGAAGATTTTGAAGATTCGGGTGCCGCTATTTCCAGGCATGACGGCCTATTTCAAAATGTAGAAGATTTTGATATTTTGATTAACAGAGTTATTGTTCGGCATCATGACTCAGGCCCGATTACCAATCAAGATATCGGCCATTATTCTTTGGGCGCTCCATATTTTGTAACACTGGGACCTGTTTATGAGTTGACAGTGGGTTCCGGTCATAAACTTTTGGTTTGGTCGGACAATACTTATCAGCCACAGGGCAATATTGAAGCTCCGGCCTTAACTGTTCGCGGTATTTTTGAACCGGAAAATTATATTGTTGCTTTGACTGCAGGTGGAATGAGTACTACTTGCCAGGAAGGAGCAGGTACGGTTATGCCTTTTTGCTTGGCAATGGGTGCTGATTTTATTCCCGGAGCTTCGACTATCAGCTTTAACGGAACAGCCACGACCAGCATTCCTGTTTTTGACTATTACAATCTTTGGTTTGATTCTCCGAGCCAAGGATATTTCAACTTTTTAGGGTCTGTTACCACAACCAATGATTTGGCTGTTTACGGAGGCACGGTTTCCGCGCCCGACTTATTGGTGGTAGGCGGCAGTTGGTTTAATCAGGCAAATTTTGTTCATAACAACAATGAAGTAATTTTAAACTCTTCTTCTTTAGCCGATATTAATCCCGGAGGTCAAGACGGTGCCTTTTGGAATCTTACACTTAATAACATTGAGGGCGAGTGGGTTTTGGACGGAGTTATGGTTATTGAAAATATGTTTGATATTAATGCAGGTGCTTTTAATGCAGGCGAAGGGTTTATTTCTTTGAAAAGATCCGGAGATCCTTTAATAATTAACGGTAGCTTTGATTCAGCCAGCTCAACAGTCAGTTTTGAAGGAATCGGTGCAACCACCACTATTTTAAATATTACTTACTATAATCTTCAAACAAACCCTGATTCCGGAACACCAATATTCAACATTGAACCGGGCAATTTAACCATTAATAATAACCTTGCTTGTTTGGGAGGTACGCTTATTTTAGAAGGGGAGACCGGTGTTAATAATAATGTTTTTGTTGAAAATCAGGGAGAGCTTAATTTGAACGATCAAAACTTGATTGTAATGGGAGGAAGCATTATTACTGACGAGGACGGAGTAATCAGTTGTTTTGATTGCACGGAAAGTGTTGTTGAAATTTCCGGAACAGGTGTAATTGGCGGCGGCACAGAGCCGATTACTTTCTACAACCTTATACTTTCGGGCAGCATTGCCAATACGAATTTGGCAAGCGATATTATATTGTTAAACGATCTTGAAATTCAAGCCGATCGTACCTTGGATGTTTCCGGAGAAAGTTATCAGATTACTATTGGTGGCTCTTGGTTGAATGAAGGAAATTTTGTCAGGCAAGAGGGAACAGTTTTGTTTAATTCTACAGATACCGGAGAAATAATTAGGGATAATGGTTCGCCCTTTTGGAATATTATTTTTGACGGTGTAGGCGGTGAGTGGCTTTATCAAGACAGTGGTACGGCTGTTTCTCCCAACTCTACTGTTGTGGATAATGGTATTACCAATTTTTTCAATGCCAAAACCGGCAGTGTTACTGTAAACAACGGAACTTTAAATGTTGATTGGTATTTGGGAGTTCACGCAGTTGACACAAATTATCCCGAACATAATATTGACAGCGCTTCAGCAATAATTTTTGAAACAAACGACGCTTTAACCGTTTGGAAGCTTTTTGAAGAAGAATGGGGGACAGCCTCTTCCAGCCAATCAACAATTACCGGTAGTAACGGTCAAACAAGCCAACCGAATTCAGACGGAGCAATTAGAATAAGAGAGTATTCGAGAAATAATACTACAACCAGTTATTATCGATATAATTTGATTGTTGAAGATGCTCCGGGATTTCATGATTATAATTGGTATCAAGATTGGCACGGAGGATATTTGACCTCTGTTGCCAATCCGGAAACAAATAACTTGGAAAATATTATTGGCGAAGATTGGCACAGGGTGGATATTTCACAAATGAACGAGCCTTATTCCGGTGTTAATCAGCCACCCAATAACGGTTCTTGGCAAATAGGCATGGAAAGTGATTTTGAATTTTCGGTTGATTCGATTTCAATTGATTTGGGCAATCTTAATGAACTTAATAGCTGGACAGCTACAGCCACAACAACTCTTTGGGCAACCACCTCTTATACCGGCGGATATACCATTATGACTTATGCCAATAACCAGGGAGGGCTCAGGTATTACGAAGAAACAGAACTTATTGATTCAATTTTGCGTTGGCCTTATGATAATAGTGATCCGGAAAACTGGGAAAGTACTTGCGATGAAACAAGTGAGGTTGAGTGTGGTTTTGGCTATACTACCAGTGCTCTTTTGGGAGATAGTTGTGAAGATAATCGATTTGCAGATTCTACCAGGTATGCGGGATTTGCAGTATCTTCCGAAGAAACCGATGAGATAGCTAAGGGTTGTGAACCGGTTCACGGCCATGAAACAATAATTAACTATAAGGTGTCAGCTTCGAGAATGAATTTCCCGGGTCTTTACCAGGGAACAATATATTATATTGCAAGCGTTAACTATTAAATCCTGGAACATGGAACCTGGAACCTGGAACCTGGAACATAAAACATGAAACGTGAAACGTGAAACGTAAATAAAATATGAAGCAGGAAACTTATCACGAAAAATTAAAGAGACTGATGGATGAATACGCACACTTTATTTATAAAGTGAGTCGTGATTTTCCAAAGGAAGAGCTTTATGGAATAACTTCGCAGTTGCGTCGTGCTTCTCTTTCTGTAATTTTGAATTATATTGAAGGATATGCGAGAGGAAAAAATAAAGCCCATAAGAATTTTCTTGAGATTTCATATGGTTCATTGAAAGAGTCTAAATATTTATTACATTTTTCATTAGTGGAAAAATTTTTGTCCAAAGAAGATTATGAAAAAGCAATTAAGTTATCAAATGATATCGGTGCAATGTTATGGGGTATTTTAAAAAAAATAAAATAAGTTTCAAGTTTCAAGTTTCAAGTTTCAGATTAATGCTGTTCTTTTTATTGGTTTTTTTCATGTTTTCGTACCTTTTCTTATTTTCGTATGATGTAAGGGCTTCTATTGGTTTGTCTGTTTCTCCTCAAAAGTTTGATTTATTGGTTTATCCCGGTGATTCTTACGAAAACCGTTTTAAACTGACCAATCGAAGTGATGCTGCTTTGCCTATCTCGATAAGAGCCATGCCTTTTGGTGCGGAAGAGGGAACAGGTGAAATGCGTTTTGAAAAGATTGACCCTGACAGCCCCAGTCTATGGTTTTCATTTGAAAAACAAGAAATGATTTTGGAGGCCGGAGAAACTCGTTCCATTGATTTTAAAATTGAAGTACCTTTTGATTCCGAACCCGGAGGATATTATGTTTTTGTTTATTTTGAACCGCGTTTTCCCGGCCATTATTTTGAAAAAGCGGGACCCAAGGTGATACCGGTAATCGGAGTTCCTTTTTTAATTTCAACCACCCCTCTTTTGTTGGACCCGGAGCAAGGCAAAGAGTTTGAGGTATTGAATTTTTCAATCTCAAAAGATGAAAGAGCAAAAGTATTGGAAAATTTTTTAAACACTACTTTGAATAGTGCACGATATAGCTTGGCTTCGGTAGGAGTGGTTCAGGCAAGAGTGGAAAAAACAGAAGTTTTTCTGACCCAAAAAACCCCTTTTTCATTTAATGTAAAAATAAAAAATAATGATATTTACCACTTAAAACCTTTTGGCACACTTTTTGTTTATAATATTTTTGGTAAAAAAATCGGAGAAGCTGAATTAAAAGGTCAGACAATTTTGCCTGGTAGAAGTAGAGAGTTTAATGTTTTTATTAAAGAAGAGGAGACGGGTTTTATGGGTCGAATTTTAAACTTGGCTTCTTTAGGTCTATTTAAATCAGAGCTTGATATTAAGGCGTTGAGCCATGTTAGGGGAGAGCTTTATTTAACAGGCGGCAATCCTTCTCTTACTTCTTTTTCTCTAACAACTTTTTATTTTTTAATTATTTTTGCTATAATAACTATTATTATTTATTTTGGTAGAAAAAGAATAAGGTTAGCCCTAAAAGTTCTACTTAAAAAATAAAATTTTATGAAAATATTTAAAAATAAAAAAATGATTTTAACCGTTGTTTCGATATTTTTATTTTTATTGGTAACAACGGTAATTTCTGTCGGAATAATCAATAAAAATAAAAGTGCAAAACTCAGGGCTGAGCGGACCGAGCTTCAGTTGTCTCATCCGGAACTTTTAATAAAAGATGTGAAAATCGGCCATGGAAAAGAAGTTGAGCCGGGAGACAAGGTAACGGTTCACTATGTCGGTATGCTTGAAGATGGAGAAATATTTGATAATTCTTATGACAGAGACAGGGAATTCAGTTTTGTTGTGGGTAAGGGCCGGGTGATTCCGGGCTGGGAAATCGGTATAGAAAAAATGAAGGAAGGCGGGAGAAGAATATTGAATATACCGGCTGAATTGGCTTACGGAGAAAGCGGGGTACGTGGCATGATTCCGGCCAATGCAAATATTATTTTTGAGATAGAATTAATCGAAGTTTTTAGATAAACAAAATATAATTAACTTTTTAGTTTTCCACATATTGACAGCTACTTTTTATGCTATAATATTTTAAGGTTAAAAAAAACCAAAAAGGTCGTTTTAATATTTAAAAAAATAAAATAATAAAAAAATGGAAGAATTTTTATTGAAAAACAGAAAAGTAATACTTGTAGGCTTGACTTGCTTAATCGCTTCAGTGTTGGTATTTGTTTCAATGATAGGGGGAGGGTACGATTATTAAACCCAAAGAGCGGAAGCTCAAACCACAACCAGCACTGACATAACGGTAACAGCTGTTGTTGAAGCTTGGCTTAGTTTTGAAGTATCAACAACTACACTTGATATTACGCCTCCTTTGGTTACGGCAGACGGAACTTTTAATATTGGATCAACAATCGATATCGGTCTTAGCTTGGGAACAAATGCTGAGAATGGCTGGGATATTGATATAAGAGGATTAAGGGATGGT
>PWRH01000029.1 GCA_003556525.1 Candidatus Nealsoniibacteriota bacterium | reverse complement strand
TTTAAACTCTTTCAGTTTTTACGCCCATTGCATCTAATGTTTCAGGAATTAATCTTTCTTCAATGTCATTTAGTCTTTTTGTAAGTATTTCTCTTTTTTCTTTTGTAATGTTGTCGGCTGAAAGCTTCTTTTGAATCGCCACTTTTTCCATTACATAATTATGCCATCTTTGCGCAAGAACTGACTCAAAAACTTCGGAGTCTGAATCAAAGGCAATACTGTATACCATTTTTAGTTCAACCTCCTTTCTTTTTAGTTTTAAAAGATCTATTTAAAAAACCGGCTGCTTAGCCGGATTTGTTTTTGTTTTCTATTTGTTTTTTTTCTATTAATTAAACAACAAACCCAGCCAAGCGCCTGTTTAGAAGGACGTTAACCAAAACAACTATATTGGTTGGGTTTATTTGCTTTAACATATCTTTATTAACGTATCTTTAAATTATGACGTTGAAATAACAAATTTATTACAGTTTATATTTACAATAATTTGGGAACTTCCGAAGTTCCCAGATAGGGTTACGGTTGATGTTATTCGCTCTTTTCACCTAAAATAACTTCTATGTTTTTCTCCTCTTGACCTCTTAAAACTTTTAAATTAACTTTATCGCCTGGGTTATGCTGCATAATAATTTTGGCCAAGGAATTATCAAGGCTGATTTTTTGATTATTAAACTCCAAAACAATATCATTGTCTCTTAATCCGGCTTCTTCGGCAGCGGAACCGGGATAAACCGCCGGCTCCCCTCTCGCTCCCTTCATAACCCAAGCACCGTAATTAACAGCCAAATTATTTTCTTTTTGGATTTGCTCATTAATTAAAATATATCTTATACCTAAAAAGGGATAAACAATTTTGCCCAATGTTTTAACTTGCTCAATACTTTTTTCGGTTTGATTAATCGGAATGGCAAAACCGATATTTTGAGCCTCCAGAGCCATAGCTGTGTTAATACCAACCACCTCGCCTCTTATATTTAAAAGAGGTCCTCCGGAATTACCACGGTTAATGGCTGCGTCTGTTTGAATTACATCTTCCAATGTTTCAACTATACCTCCACCTGAGGCGGTTATTGTTCTACCTAGACCGGAAACAACCCCGACCGAAACAGTGTTTCTAAATTCAGTCAAAGCGTTTCCAATAGCAATAACTGTTTGGCCAAGCTGAAGCTCCTCGGAATCCCCTATTTTAACAGTTGGAAAAATTTTATCGCCGGGCTCTTCGATTTTAAGAACAGCTATATCCAAAATAGGATTTCTGGCAATAACCTCAACGGAATAATCTCGACCGTCGTTCGTAAATATCGTATAGTGAGCATCTTCATCTAAAACAACATGCTTGTTTGTTAAAACAAGTCCTTCTTCTGAAATAATAAATCCCGTACCGCCACCTACCTCACGTTTCTCGGTTCCCTTTTGACGATATTGGGGAATTTGAACTTGAAGCGGCTCTCCAAAAAAATATTCAAACTCTTCAAACGGATTATAAAAATACTGTTCAATTACAGGCACGTCTTTGGTAACGACAATACTTACCACTGCAGGCCAAACCTCTTCTACAGCCTTTATTATCGCTCTTTCTTGGCTCAAAGAAACATCTTCCTTGATTTCTTCTTCCTCTTCTTCTTCAACCAAGGTGCCTGAAAATGGCACATTAATACTAAAATCCGATAAAAACAGGCTAATTGAAGCAATTCCCGCTAAAAATCCGAAAAAAGAAGACAAAAAAATAACAAAAAAACCAAACCAAAAAAGTTTGCTTTTAAAAATGGAAGAGGGTTTGGTTTCGCTTATTTTATTTTTGATAAAATTCAAAAAAGACATGGTTGTTTCTTTTTCATTGTAATCTTTTATTTGTTTTTTTCAAGTTTTTTAGAAAAAAAACGGTATTCAAAAAGATCTTTTTTAATCGGACCGAAAAGAAACATATATATTCCGGCAAAAATATATTTTGAGTAAGTTATAAATCTCCCGTCTCGTTCAAATCTTCTTGCAGAAGTTAAGACTGGTTTTGTTTTAATAAAGCCGAACCTACCTATTTTTGCAGCTTGCTTAACAAAACAATGATCTTCGCTAAATTTTACTTCTTCGTCAAAACCGCCCACTTTTTCAAAAACATCTCTTCTAACCAAAATTGAATTTGTGGCAAAAGGAATTTTAGTTAAGTAAACAAGATTGTTGTATGCTCCATAAATTATTCTGTCTATTAATTTTCCCTTGGGATAAATCGGGAAAGAAGCAACAGCCAGATTTTTTTGATTAAACTTTTTTAAAAGAGTGTTTAAAAAATTTTCTGGCAAAAGAATGTTGTCTGCATCGATAAATAAAAAAATGTCGCCCTTGGCTACTTTTGCGCCTTGATTTCTTGCTTTGGCAGGCAGGCCTCCGTCAACTACGATGCATCCAAACTCTCGGCCGATTTCTCTTGTCTTATCAGTGGAATAATTATCGGCAACTATCAATTCATATTCACCAAAAAATTTTTGCTTTTTGATTTCTTTAAGCAAAATCGGCAAATATTCTTCTTCGTCCAATGTTGGAATTATAATGCTAATCATAGCAAAAAACAAAATTATTGATTGCTTAAATAGGTTTTTTAAAAATTAGACTATTGCCAAAGAGTTCTTGCTTCTTCCCAAATTTCAGGCTGATCTTGCTTAACTTTCATCCAATACCACCATTCGGAGCCCCAAAGATAAAAGGTGCTAAAGCCGGTATTTTTGGCATACTGAATATTATCTTTAAATCTTTCAAGGTTCATTGTTTTTTCCTGTTCTTCTAGGGGAGAATCGTATAAAAGCTTGGGGCCCCAGGGCTCTGCCTGAAACTCAACGCATAAAACCTCTTTGTTGTATAAAAGATTGACAAGCTGGGCTCTTCTCCAATAAAAAACAGGTGGAATCGGATAAGTGACATACATTTCCATCTGGCTAAACCAAACCTTTCTATACATTGTTGTACCAACAATATCAGCTATTTTAGCCGCTCTAAACCAAAAAGACCACTCTCCACTATCAGATACAATTATCGGCCTATCTCTATGGTCAAGACTTCTAACAAGCTCGACCTCTTCTTTAAGAAAGGCTCTTCTGTGTAGCCAAGGGCAATCTCCAAAAGCAAAAAATGGTTCATTTTCAACCTGCCAGGCATAAATAGCATCCGAATCTCTATAGTGTAAAACAATATTTTCAAGCATGATTAAAATTCTTTCTTCCTGCTCTTCTCTAGTTAGATCACGAACCCAATAAGGCAAATGGCATTCGGGCCAGCGAGGCGTTTTCATGCCCATAACCAAAAGAACATTTACGCCTTTTTCTTCCGCTGTATTTATTTGCCAATCCAAGTCTTCAAAATTAAACTGACCCTTTTCCGGCTCAATTAGGTCCCAGTGAGCAGCCAATTTAAAATATTCGATATTTAAATCGTCAATCAAGGCCAAATAGTTTTCCTTCCAATCAAGCCCCAAGTCATGGCTGTGCTTTTGGGAAAAATTAACACCCCACTTAATATCTTCAGCCTGGGAGGGCCTGCCTACGAAAAAAATTGCCAAAAAAAGAAAAATAAAAATTAGTAATGATAAAATTATTTTTTTTATTATTCTCACTTTTTTAAATCCTGCGATTATATAGCAAAAAAGCTAATTTCAAGCAGACTTTTTAAATTAATTTACTATTTTAAAAAAATTAAAACCAATCCTATAAAAATCAAAAAAATAGCAAACACTTTTTGAAATATTATTTTTCTCGATACCTCTTCTTTTAATATTTGGGGAAATTTAAAAGAAAGAAATGCAGCCAAAACTAAAATAAAAACATATTGCACTCCCTGAAGGGCATGAACAAACGGAACAAAAACCAAGGGAGCTAAAGCTATTGCCCAATTTTGCAAAATACCGGCACTGGCTCCGGCTGCCTGGTTTGAAATAAGAATAGCAAATTCTTTTTTGGAAAATTTTTGTTTTTCTTCTTGGTTTTTTTCAAAAGAATTTCTTTTTTTAAAAATTTCTTTTCTAATTTCCGAAAAAATGAAGAAAAAACAAATAGACATTAAAAATCCACCAATGTTTCTCCAAATAAAAGCGTTCCAAAAGGGTTCAACCAAATAAACATATTTTATTAAAACAAAAGACAGGGCCAGAAAAAAGGCACAGGGAGCTGAAAACTTCAAGCTTTTTAGGTTTATAAGTTTTTCTTTTTCAATATTTATTAAAACACTGCCCGAAATTAAAAAAATAAAAGCAACTCCTTCGAACAAAGATAATGTTTCTTGGCCTAAAGAAAAAATATAAATCAAACAAACGCTGAATAAGGGAGTCAGTCCCCCAATAGCAGGCACAACCTTTGAGGCTTCAAAAAGTTGAAGAGATTTAAAAAGCCAAAAAAGAGCAAAAATAAAAGTAGCTCCGGATAAAAGACTTAAAATAATCTCTCGCTTTTCAGGAACATAAAACCCAACAAAAGGAATAAAAACCAAAATTAATAACTGTAAAAGTCCAATATAAAAAGCGTAAAGCTTTGGCTTTAGGGTTGTTTTGGTTAACAAATACTTATCTACCAAAGAAACAGCTGCCAAAATCAAGTAAGCGGAAATAGATACTATTAACCAGAGCATATTTTTTCAATATTAAAAACACCCTTTTTTTCACCCTCAACAAATCCCTGCATAGCTGCTTCAGCCAAATACCCTTTTTCAAGCCAATCAAAAAGCCACTGATTAACGTATTCCGGATTTTCAGACAAAATAGCAAAGCCGGATTTTAAAAGCCACCTTTTATTAAAATATTCCTGAGAGCCGATTGGCGGAGCAATAATAATTGGCAAACCCAAACAAGCATAAAAAGAAAGTTCTGATGGTTTTGTCCACAAAATATCGGTTTTTCTTATTGCTTGGTTAAATTTTTGATAATATTCTTCAAAGTTTTCACCAAAAATAATTTCCAAATTCATTCCCTTTGATTTTTTTTCAAAATAATTTTTTACCTTTTCTTTAGTCCCTGCGGATAAAATAATATTAACTTCGCCTTTTTTTATTTTTTTAGCCATTTTTTTGGCAATTTTTATGCCAATTTCTTTTTGGGCCCCTGCCCCACCAACAGAAAACATTATTGTTAAGGGACGATGAGATTTTCTTGGCAAAGCACCTAAATATTTTTTAATTAAAGGTTGATAATATCCGGCAAATCTTTTTTCCGGGTCAAGATTAAAAATTCTCTGCTTTAAATCTTCTGTAGCAACATCAAAGCTCTGATTTCCTATAATTTCCAAAGGCAAGGGAAAACCGGTGAAAAAAATATTTTCTTCTTTAACGCCATAAAGCTTTAGTCTTTCAACAACTCTTTCCGTCGAAGCCAAATATTTAATTCTGCTTTTTTGAGGATTTAAAGAAACCCAGGCCCTTGAAATATCGGCATCACAAATAACACAAAAAATATCTCCCGGATAATTAAAATATTCGGCCATAAAGGCAGGCACAAAAAATGTCGAAACTATCGGTAAAAACTTCTTATCTTTACTTTGTTCAAAAATTAAATTTTGAATCAAATGTCTGCCCCAACCCTTTTTAATCAAAGAAAATGTTTGTTTTAGCTGAAAATTGGGCTTTGAAAGATCTCTTTTTGGGTAAAACTTAAGTATTTTTTGAAATTGGTCAAAAACAAAAAAAGGCAAAGGACCTATTAAGGGAATTCTTCTCAGTCTTGACACAAACTCATAAGCTCTTCTTGTGTTTTGCCAAATTTTTCTGTCTTTTTGGGGAATTCCCGAGTAATTGTTTGCCTGAATAATTTTTTCATCAATCGCCAAATGCTTTAGGGGAAAAGCGGCTCTTTGATGCCCATAACCCATATCAACTGAAATTAAATAAAATTTTTTCATAATTTTAGCTTATTGTAAGCGAATAATAATATTGGTTTATTATAACAGAACTTTTCTAATTTAAAACATCCGCAAACCGCAATTTTTTACTTAAGAGTAATTTAAAAAATCAAGCCTTTGTTTTTTGTTAAATCTATAGATAATAAAGGCCAAAACAGCATAAAAAAATAAAAACAAAAACCAGGGAATCTCAACAAAATAAACCGAAAAAGAAAGGCCTGAAAAAAAATCAACGATCTTTATTAAATAACTTAAAAAAAATAAAACCGGTAAAGAAAAAATCCAGGCTAAAAAGTTTGAAAAAACTCCGGTCAAAACAAAGATAAACCCTGTTCCGATTAAAAAAGGTAAAAAAGGCACTATTAAAATATTGGCAATCGGCGCAACTGCTGAAAAATAACCGAAATTATAAATTAAAATCGGCAGAGTAAAAATCTGGGCTGAAATCGTCATACTGAAAATATCTTTCAGCTCTAAAAAGTCGGGCAAAAAAGATAACAACCGTCTAAATAAAGGTAAAAAATAAATCATGCCGAGCATTGCCAAAAAAGAAAGCTGAAATCCGATATCAAGCGCCAAAAGAAAAGGATTGAAAAAAAGAATCAAAGAGGCAGCAAAAATAATCGCTCTTGATGAAATATTTAATCTGCCCAAATGCTGACCCAAAAGAAAAAACCCTGCCATAATGCCCGCCCTGACAGCTGACGGCTGAAGCCCGATCATAATAATAAAAAGAAAAATTAAAATTATTGTTAAATAAAAGGCCTGTTGCCGCCAAAAACCCAAGCCGATTAAAAAACTCATTAAAATAGCGGTTAAAAT
>PWRH01000051.1 GCA_003556525.1 Candidatus Nealsoniibacteriota bacterium | reverse complement strand
TATGGAGAAGTTTTTGAGGCAGGAACCGGGGCAGAGGTTTTAAGAAATCTTTTTGAAAAAATTGATTTGAAAAAAAAGGTGGAAGAATTGAAAAAAGAAATGGAAGATGCCCAGCCCGCAGCTAAAAGAAAAATTTTGGGAAGATTAAAGATTTTTGAAGAAATGATTAAGGCCGGAGTAAGACCGGAATGGATGTTTTTAAGTGTTTTGCCTATTTTGCCGCCTGATTTAAGACCGATGGTTCAATTGGACGGAGGCCGTTACGCTTCTTCAGACCTTAATGATCTTTACAGAAGAGTGATTAACAGAAATAATCGGTTGAAATATCTTTTGGAAATAGGTGCACCCGAAGTTATTATTAGAAATGAGAAAAGAATGCTTCAAGAGGCGGTTGACGCTTTAATTGACAACGGCATGAGAAAAGGAACAATGACCATTGCCACTACCGGAGGTAAGCGGCTTCTTAAGTCATTGGCAGATATTTTAAAAGGAAAGCAGGGAAGGTTTCGCCAGAATTTACTCGGGAAAAGGGTTGATTATTCAGGGAGATCGGTTATTGTTGTTGGTCCGGAACTAAAGTTTGACCAAGTGGGCATTCCGAAAAAAATGGCTTTGGAACTTTTTAAGCCTTTTGTAATTAAAAATCTTTTGGCAAAAGAATTGGCCTATAATGTCAGGTCAGCTTCGCGATTGATTGAACAAGAAACAGATGAAGTTTGGGCCAACCTTGAAGAGGTTGTTAAAGATAAGCTTGTTTTGCTAAATCGGGCACCGACTCTTCATCGCTTGGGAATACAGGCTTTTTACCCGATATTAATTGAAGGAGAAGCCCTTAGAATTCATCCAATGGTTTGTAAGGCATTTAATGCCGACTTTGACGGAGACCAAATGGCTGTTCACTTGCCTCTTTCTTTGGACGCTCAAAAGGAGGCCAAAGAAATAATGCTTTCCATTTTGAATTTACTTAAG
The DNA here is from genome assembly GCA_003556525.1 of Candidatus Nealsoniibacteriota bacterium. GTDB lineage: Bacteria > Patescibacteriota > Minisyncoccia > Minisyncoccales > RBG-13-42-11 > CSSED10-83. The sequence goes on along the minus strand of PWRH01000051.1, from coordinate 5,903 downwards.
CCTGCAACAGGAACACCGATAGTTACCCTGTATCAGGACATTGCGCTCGGCTGTTATTATTTAACTAAAATTAAGGAAAAAGCAAAGGGTGAAGGAAGGATTTTTTCAAGCAAAGAAGATGTGCTTCTGGCTTATAATTTTGATGAAATTGATCTTCAGGCAAAAATAAAAACAAGACTTAGCTTAAAAGAAAGTTTAATTGAAACAACTGCAGGCAGAATTATTTTTAACGAAGCTTTGCCCGAAGGTTTTCCTTTTCATAATTCCTTGGTTAAAGTAAAACATTTGGAAGGAATTGTTAGAGAAATTATTAAAAAGTACGACCTTGAAAAAACAAAAGAAACTCTTGATAAAATTAAAGAGCTTGGTTTTGAGCATTCAACCTGGTCCGGTGTTTCTTGGGGAATGGATGATTTAATTGTTCCCAAAGAAAAGGAAGCAATTATGGCTGAGGCCGAACAAGAGGTGGAACAAATAGAAGGGCATTTTAAAAAAGGACTACTCTCAAAAGAAGAAAAAGAATCAAAAGTTATTGAAATTTGGGGGGGAGTAAAGGGAAAGATAGAAGAGTTGGTGCCGAAAACTTTGGATCAGGACGGTTCGGTTTTTCAAATTATTGATTCCGGGGCAAAAGGTTCCTGGGGTCAGCCGGTTCAGATGGCAGGCATGAAAGGACTGGTAATTAATCCGGCAGGCCAAATTATAGAATTGCCGGTTAAGAATTCTTTTAAGGAAGGGTTTAATGTTTTGGAATATTTTATTTCAACTCACGGAGCAAGAAAAGGAACTGCAGACACTGCCCTAAGAACTTCTACGGCAGGTTATTTAACAAGAAGATTGGTTGATGTTAGTCACGAGGTTATAGTTACAGAAGAAGACTGTAAAGACAAGGACGGTTTTATTGTTTCTAAAAAAGATTCCGACGAAATAGGCCAAAAATTCATTTATAAAATTTTGGGAAGAGTGGCCATGGATAAAATTAAAGGAGTTTGCAATGAAGGAGAGATTATTGATTGGGAAAAATCCGAAAAAATAGCTGAAAACAATGAAATTCAAGAGGTTAGAATAAGGTCTCCTTTGAGCTGTAAAGTCATCAGAGGGCTTTGCCAACAATGCTACGGCTGGGATTTAGGCACTCATCAGTCGGTTAAGTTGGGTGAGGCAGTTGGTATTGTAGCTGCGCAATCAATCGGAGAGCCGGGTACACAGCTGACAATGAGAACTTTCCATACCGGTGGAGTGGCAGGTGAAAGCGATATTACTATGGGCTTGCCCAGGGTTCAGGAGGTTTTTGAGGCAAGGATTCCAAGTGGAATGGCGGAAATATCTCAGGTTGACGGAAAAGTTTTGGAAATTAAAGACAGGGTTATTAAAATAAAGCCGGAAGAATCCACTTCAGCGGGCAAGAAAATGGAAATAGTTGAATACAGGGTTCCGGAAAAAGTTGCCATATGGGTTAATCAGGGAGAAAAAGTTAAAAAGGGAGATCAGCTTTGTGAAGGAAGTTTGGACTTAAAAGACTTCTTTAAGCTTAGAGGTAAAGAAGAAACTCAACGCTATATTGTTAAAGAGATACAAAAAATTTACGCTTCTCAGGGAGTATCCATTCACGATAAGCACGTTGAGATAATATCACGGCAGATGTTTTCCAGGGTAAAAGTTAAAGACCCGGGAGACTCTCTTTTTTCTGTCGGTGAAATTATAGAGGATATTAAGTTTCAGGAGGATAATGAACGATTAAAAAAAGAAAAGAAAAAACCGGCTAAAGCTTTACCGATTTTACTTGGAATTTCAAGAGTTGCTCTGGCAACAGACAGCTTTTTGTCAGCAGCTTCATTTCAGGAAACATCAAGAGTTTTGATTAAAGCTTCTTTGGAAGGCAAGGAAGATAAATTAAGGGGACTTAAAGAAAACGTTATTATCGGTAAACTTATTCCGGCCGGAACCGGCTTTAGAAGAGAAAATAAAAGTTAGTTAATTTTTCAGCACTGCCGTTAGTTAAAGCAACAATTAAAAATTTTATGTAAAAGGATGGGTAAGAGGAAAAAAAATAAGAATAAGAACAAGAAAAATAAAAAAAAGAGGCAGGGCTTATTATCGAGAATAAAACCAAGGGGCTTGGAATTGCCTGAAGAGATTAAGAAATGGGTTTTAGGGATAATTGTTTTTATTTTGGCAATAATTTTTGCTCTCAGTTTTTTTGATTTAGCCGGACTGGCAGGCTCTTTTATAATGGAGAGCCTTTATTTTTTAATCGGAAAAACGGTTTTTGCCGTTCCTTTAATTTTTGTTTTAGCTGCGTTTGTTCTTTTTTCCGCCAAAAAAGAAAACTTTTTTGGAATTACTGTTTTCGGAATTTTAATTTTAATTATCGGCCTTTCCGGACTTATTGAGGTTTTTCATATGGAGCCCAAAGAAGGAGGGTGGCTGGGCTATATTTTAAGTTTACCGGCATTAAGGTTGTTCGATGTTTTGGTTGCCCGAATTATTTTTAGCGCTATTGTTATAATCGGCGGATTGATGTTTTGGTATTTAATCAGGGTTCCGAAATCTAAAAAAGAAGCTAAAGAAAAGGAGGACAAGGATATTGAAATAGAAAAACCTTCCATAATGAAAAAGGTTTTTGCGCCTAATTTTGAAGTCAATCAAATCGAGCCTCAGATTAAAGAAAAACCTCCAAAAACAGAAGAGCCTGTATTGGAGCCGAAAAAGAAAGATGCTCCTGCTAAACTTTTGAGTGACTTTGATTATAAGCTGCCGCCCTTGGAGCTTTTGGAGAGCGATAAAGGAAAGCCGGCAGCCGGAGATGTACTGAACAATTCAACTATTATTAGAAAAACTCTTGAAAATTTCGGGGTATCGGTAGAAATGTCTGAAATCAATATTGGCCCCACTGTTACCCAATATACTTTAAAACCGGCCGAAGGAATAAAGCTTTCAAAAATTACCGGCCTTTCAAACAATATTTCTTTGGCCCTAGCCAGTCATCCGATTAGAATTGAAGCTCCTATTCCGGGAAAATCTTTGGTTGGTATTGAGGTGCCGAATAAATCAAGGTCTCAAATCAGCTTAAGAAATTTGATTGCCAGCCCTTATTTTCAGGAAGCAAATTCCGGCTTAATGGTTGTTTTGGGAAAAAATGTTGCAGGAACGCCTTGTTTTGCAGACTTGGCCAGAATGCCCCATTTGTTGGTTGGCGGTAGTACAGGAACAGGTAAAACCATTTTTTTGAATTCTTTAATTTTAAGTTTGCTTTATCAAAACTCACCCGAAACTTTAAGGTTTATTTTAGTTGATCCGAAAAGAGTGGAGTTTTCAGCTTATAAGGACTTACCTCATCTTTTGACTCCGGTTATTTTCGACCCTCAAAGAGCGATTAATGCTCTAAAATGGCTTGTGCTTGAAATGGAAAAAAGGTTTGATATTTTGTCGGGTAACGGTTCAAGAAACATAGTTAGCTATAATGAAAAAGTTGTAAAGCAGGGAGAAAGACCTTTGCCTTATATTGTTATTATTATTGATGAGTTGGCTGATTTGATGGCATCCAAAGGCAGAGAAATGGAAGGTGCGATTGTTCGGCTTGCTCAAATGGCCAGGGCAGTCGGGATTCATTTGGTTGTAGCTACCCAGCGTCCCTCGGTCGAAGTAATTACCGGATTGATTAAGGCAAACATTACTTCAAGGGTCGCTTTTCAGGTTGCCTCTCAGGTTGACAGCCGTACGATTTTGGACACATCGGGAGCGGATAAGCTTTTGGGAGCCGGTGATTTGCTTTTTATTTCCGCTGAGTCTTCAAGGCCAAAAAGAATCCAAGGTTCCTATGTTTCGGAAAAAGAAGTTAGAAAAGTGGTTGACTATATTAAAGCTCAAAAAGACAGTATTAGCTTGGATGAAGAAGATGATACTAGCCACAATCATTTGGCAGAAGATCTTGAAAAAAGCTTGGAGGCAAAAAACGGGGAAATTAATCTGGATAGTTTTGAAGGTGATGACGATCCTTTGTATAAAGAAGCAAAAAACATTGTTATTGAATCCAAAAAAGCTTCTGCTTCACTTTTACAGAGAAGATTAAGAGTTGGTTATGCAAGAGCAGCCAGATTGCTTGATATGCTTGAAGAAAGAAATGTTATTGGTCCTGGTGAAGGGGCTAAGCCAAGAGAAGTTTATGGCGCGGAAAGTCAGTCTCTCGGTCTTGAAAAAGAAAACAGTACCGACGCTCCTACTGACGAAGAAGGCTGGAAAAAAATATAGGCTAAAGCGAAATTCGGTTTCTAATAGTCAAAGAGATAAATCTCTTTTCCACCTTCATTTCGCTAAAGCGAAATTCGGTTTTGAATAGTCAAAGAGATAAATCTCTTTTCCACCTTCATTTCGCTAAAGCGAAATTCGGTTTCTAATGTTTACATTTTGAGTTATAATTTTTATAATTAAAATATGGCAAAGAAAAAAATAAAATCCGAAAAAGGAGATTTAAGAGATACTGTTGATGAAATAAAACAAAGGTTTGGAGAGGGAGCGATTATGAAATTAAAGGAAGTGAGAGCGGTTGATGTTGATGCGATTTCAACAGGGTCTATCTCTTTAGACATGATTTTGGGTGTAGGCGGAGTTCCCAGGGGAAGAGTAGTTGAGATTTTTGGCCCTGAATCAAGCGGAAAAACAACATTGGCGCTTCATATTTGCGCTCAAGCTCAAAAAAAGGGAGGAGTGGCTGCTTTTATCGATGCAGAGCATGCCCTAGACCCCGATTATGCTAAAAAAATAGGGGTTAATATTGATGAGCTTTTAATTTCACAGCCCGACTCAGGAGAGCAAGCGCTTCAAATCGTAGAAAGCTTGGTAAGGTCGGAAGAGGTTGATGTTATTATTGTTGATTCAGTGGCTGCATTAGTTCCTCAATCAGAGATCGCCGGAGAAATGGGTGAGTTTCAAATCGGGCTTCAGGCAAGATTAATGTCTTCGGCATTGCGTAAGCTTTCGTCAATTTTAGCCCAAACAAAAACAACGGTTATTTTTCTCAATCAAATAAGAATGAAAATAGGGGTTTATTTTGGCAATCCTGAAACAACTTCTGGAGGACTGGCTTTAAAATTTTATTCTTCAGTCAGGATTGACTTAAGAAGAACAGCGCAAATAAAACAAAAAGAAGAAATTGTCGGATCAAGAATAAAGGCAAAAATAGTAAAAAACAAAGTTGCCCCGCCTTTTAAGGTTGCCGAGTTTGATATTTATTATAACGAGGGTATTTCTTATTTCGGAGATATTTTGAGTGCCGGGATTAGGTTGGGAGTGGTTAAAAAAGCAGGTGCTTGGCTCAATTTTGAAGACAAAAAACTCGGTCAAGGCACCGAGGCGAGTAAAGAGTTTTTGAAAGAAAACCCGGAGATTGCTGAAAAAATCAAAAAAGCGTTATTTAGCGTTGAATAACTATTTTGAGGTTGGCGACAAAAAGGCCATATATCTGGCTCTTTTAATCGCCCGGGTTAATTTTTTTTGATGGCCGGAACAAACACCGGTTCTTTTTTTTGGCTTGATTTTTCCGGACAAAGAAATAAATCTTTTTAAAATTTGCGTTTCCTTAAAGTCAATATCTTTAATATTGCGTTGGCAAAAATAACATTCCATAGGTGTTTTTATTTTATTCTTATTATTTTTTTAATTAAAAGGGGATATCTTTAATGTCGATTTCTTCGTTTTCATCGATGACCGGGATATTTTCTGCAGAATCCTGGTCTTTGTCAAATTTTTGATCGGTCCTTTCAGCTGCTCTCGGACCCAATTGGATTCTTTCTCCGATTATTTCGGTTCTGTATTTTTTTGTTCCACTTTGGTCTTCCCAAGACCTGGTTTGTAGTCTTCCTTCTATTAGTGCTAAAGAACCTTTTTTTAAATATTGGGAAGCG
>PWRH01000058.1 GCA_003556525.1 Candidatus Nealsoniibacteriota bacterium | reverse complement strand
CCCGAAGGGGGTTCTTGCCCTCTCCCAAAAAAACTGAACGCCAAAATGCGCTCAGTTTTTTATGCGGCGGGAGAGGGGCTCTAAGAAGCAAGCTTCTTTTCAAACTTCGCTTTTACCTGCTTTGCAGGCAAAAGCTCGTTATTCTAACCCGAAGGGGGTTCTTGCCCTCTCCCAAAAAAACTGAACGCCAAAATGCGCTCAGTTTTTTATGCGGCGGGAGAGGGATTCGAACACCCGGTACCTTTTAGAGTACAACTGTTTTCAAGACAGCCCCGATTGTCCGCTCCGGCATCCCGCCTTAAATCAATTTAATATATGATATGTTGAATGGCTTCTCAACACACCTCCAAATAAAATCTCAAGCGTAAAAATACGCTAAAATTTCATATATGGGAGGTGGGACTCAAAGAAGCAAGCTTCTTTTCAAACTTCGCTTTTACCTGTCAAGCAGGTAAAAGCTCGTTATTCCAACCCACTCTTTCAGAATGGCTTCTCAACACACCTCCAAATAAAATCTTAAGCGTAAAAATACGCTAAAGATTTTATGCGGAGGAGGTGGGATTCGAACCCACAGGCCGCTTGCGCGGCACGGCTTAGCAAGCCGTTGGAATAACCATTATCCGACTCCTCCAATAAATTACCATATATAGCTTTATCTGTTTTGTCTTTATATTCTATGTTATAAAAAATAACCCGTCAACATATTTTTATTGTTATTTGCTTGGTTTTAATATTATTCATCCTTATTTATTTATTTGTCATAAAAGCTTTTTGTAAATTGTTTTTTATCGGTTTTCGTGATAAATTTAATAAGAAATAGCGCCCGTAGTTCAACGGACAGAACATCTGATTGCGGATCAGAAGGTTAGAGGTTCGATTCCTCTCGGGCGCACAAAAAATAATTTCTCAAAGCTTTTTAGCGACTTAATTGATGCAAAATTCAAACAAAGCAACACTTTTAACTCCAATTGAAAAAATCTCAAAAATAGGACCCCAATACCAAAAAAGACTGAAAAGGTTGGGCATTGAGACGGTTGAACAATTGATTTTTCATTTTCCCCACCGCTATCAGGATTTTTCAAAAATAACCCCGGTAAAAGAGGTTGAAATTGAAAAAACGGTCTGCTTGAAAGGCGAAATAAAAGATATCAGAATAGTCAGGCTTTTTAAAAAAAGAATGCAGATAATTGACGCCAAGCTGAAAGACAGCTCGGGCGAAATTAGCGTTGTTTGGTTTAACCAGCCATATTTGGCAAGCACCTTTAAAAAAGGTGATTTTGTTTTTCTGGCCGGAAAAATAGTTTCCAAAAAAGGAAAAAAGTATTTATCAAGCCCTTCTTATGAAAAAATAATCAATGAAGAAAACCCGGACCTGACCCATACCGGAAGGATAATTCCGATTTATCCGGAAACAGAAGGCATGTCTTCGCGCTGGCTAAGATTTATCGTTAAACCGCTTTTGGGCAAAATCAAAAATGAAATCAAGGAAAGCTTGCCCCAAAAAGAAGTGCTTGAAAAAAATAATCTCTTAAATATTAAAGAGGCTATTTGGCAGATACATTTTCCCGACAGTTTGGCTCGGGCCGAAGAGGCAAAAAAAAGATTTGTTTTTGAAGAGCTTTTCAATCTTTCGCTGATTATTTTGTCGGAAAAAATGAAACTAAACAAAGAAAGGGCAATTAATATAGAAATGAACGTTGGTTTAATTAAAAGCTTTGTTGAAAAACTGCCTTTTTCTTTAACAGCCGACCAAAAAAAAGCGGCCTGGCAAATATTGAAAGATTTAGAAAAAACAAGTCCGATGAACCGGCTTTTAAACGGAGATGTCGGCTCGGGCAAAACAATTGTCGCCTTATTAGCAATTTTAAATACAGCTGAAAAAAACCTACAAACAGCTTTTATGGCACCAACAGAAATATTAGCCAAGCAGCACTTTGAAACAGTAAAAAAATTCTTAAAAAATAATAAAGACAGGAGTATGCCGAAAATAAAAGTCGGCCTGATTACTGCCAAAGAGAACTTTATTGATGGAAAAAAAATAACAAGAAAAGAAATTTTGGAAAAAATAAAAACAGGCAAATGCCAAGTAATAATCGGAACTCATGCGTTAATTCAAGAAAAAGTGGAATTCAAAAAACTGGCTTTGATTATTATTGACGAGCAACATCGCTTTGGCATAGACCAAAGAGCCAGACTTTGCCGAAAGCAAAATTTTTTACCTCATCTTCTTTCAATGAGCGCAACACCCATTCCAAGAACACTAACCTTAACTCTTTACGGAGATTTGGATTTATCGATTATTAAAGAAATGCCCGAGGGAAGAAAAAAAGTAATAACCGAAATTATTAAGCCGGAAAAAAGAAAACAAGCTTACGGTTTTGTTAGAAAAGAAATTAAAGCGGGTAGGCAGGCATTTGTAATCTGCCCCAGAATAGAGCCGAGTAATTCTACGGACGAAAAAAAACAGCAGGAGTTAAGCTGGTTTGAAGTAAAAGCGGTTAAGCAGGAATATGAAAAACTTTCAAAAGATATTTTTCCCGACCTTAAAATAGCAATGCTTCACGGTAAAATGAAAACCGATGAAAAAGAAAAAACCCTTAAAGGGTTTAGGGACAAAAAAATAGATATAATTGTGGCAACTTCGGTAATAGAGGTTGGGATTGATTTTCCCAACGCAACCATAATGATTATTGAGGGTGCTGAAAAGTTCGGACTGGCTCAATTACACCAATTCAGAGGAAGAGTGGGCAGAGGAAAAGACCAATCATATTGTTTTTTATTTTCCGAACTTGGCAATAATCCCCGGCTAAAAGCAATGAAAAGTTTTGAAGACGGATTTAAGCTGGCTGAAAAAGATTTGGCGCTCAGAGGTCCGGGAGATTTAACCGGCCAAAGACAATGGGGCTTGCCCGACTTTGTTATGGCTTCTTTAAAAAACATTGAGTTGATTGAAAAAACAAGGCAAGCTGCCAAAGAAATTTTAACAAAAGACCCTGAACTAAAAAAATATCCTTTGCTTAAAAACAGATTAAAAAAATTCCAAAGAAGAATACATTTGGAATAAAAAACACTCGGGCTATTTTCTTACTTTTTCAGTCACCCAAAAACCAAGCCTTTTTTTGAAAGCCATTCTGGCTTGAGCTTCAAGAGCGGGGAAAGAGCCAAGAAGAATTAAAGTAAAAGGCAGTAACAGCCACTGGAAAAGCATTGAAAGGTTTTTCCATCTTCTAAGGTTTTTCGGCCGGGCCGGCAAAATAAGCATGCTTAAAATAGCTGAAACAATCATACCGACCATGGCTATTGTCATGATTCCGCTTGTTATCTTCGGTAAATTATAAGATAAAAGAGTGGTTTGAAAATCTCCGCCACCAAGCATCAGGGGTAGCCAGCCCAATAAAAAAATAAGTAAAGCCGCTACTGCCCAGGCCCAAAAACCTTCGAGAATAATAAAAACATGGCGTATTTTTTCTTTTAGGGGGATTTCTTTATTTTTAAAAAATCCGAAAAAAATAAATGGAATATTTTCGCAACCCCAGGCCCATCTTCGCTGTTGCTTATATTGATTGATGGCTGTTTTAAAAATATTTGTGGATAAAACAGCGTCCATTGAAACAGGATAAAAAAGAGGAACAACTTTATATTTTCCGTCATAGGCAAGGTAGGCCTTCCAAAAAATGCGCGAATCGTCAGACACAATATTTGCCGGATAACCGATTTCGTCCAAAACTTTAAAAGGTATGGAGTGAGAAGAATAGCTTATTAACTGCTCGGGTCTGGCTTGTTGCATCATTTGCCAAAAAGTACCTGATGTTGCCACCACTCGTGAAAAGGCCGGTGCATGCCAGATATTATTATTATAAACGGGAATGGGCTGATAGCTCGACATTAAAGGATCTTCAACCGTTAAAAAATGCCAGGTTAAAACCGAAAAATATTGCGGCTCAACTTTGGTATCAATATCAAAACTTGAAACAAGAATATTTTCATAGGGAATAGCAAGGCTGTCAATAAGCTTTTTTGACTCTTTGGTTGCCCAGGCAACATTCGAGCCTTTTCCGCCAACTTCGCCGACAATATCTTTCGGGTGAACTGTAATTAAAAATTTAAAAAAATGTTGACCAAATTCTTTTTCAACTTCTTTGGCTATTTCTTGCGCTTTTGGGCCGACTCTTTCCTCAACAGCCAGAATAACGATCATTTTTTCATTGGGATAATCCGAATTAATAAGCGCCTCAAAAGAGGGCCTAATTACATCAATCTCCTCTTTATAGGTCGGTAAAATAATTAAATGGTAAACATCCTGCCAGTTTTTCAGTTTTTTAACTTTCTCGGACCAGTTAATTGAAATATTTTTTTTCATCATTTTGTATCCGGCCAGTTGATGAAAGGTAAGATAATAAATTTTTGAAAGCCAGTAGCAATCAAAAATAATAATAAAAAAAGCAACTACTACAGGCGCAAGCCAAGAAAGTGGAACAACCAAAAAAAGAATCCCCCAAGAAAGAAGGAAGGGGACAAACTCAAAAAACCTGTAAATAAGTCTTTCTTTTGGATTTTTTAAATCGTCTGCATAAGAAAGATCAAGATAGTTTTTTGTCATGGCGGCCCCAAGGGGAATCGAACCCCTCTTTTCGCCTTGAAAGGGCGATGTCCTAGCCGATAGACGATGGGGCCAAATAATTTTTAAGCTTAACTTAAAAATTGAAAAAAAGCAATATTAAGGTTAAAATTCAAAATATGATTATTCTTGGAATTGAAACATCTTGCGACGAAACAGCAATGACTGTTTTAAAGATAAAAAACGGAAAAAATCCGGTTTTTTCCATTTTATCAAACATTGTTTCTTCGCAAATAGAGTTGCACCAAAAATACGGCGGAGTTTATCCTTTTTTAGCCAAAAGAGAGCATCAAAAAAACTTGCCCCTGGTTTTTAAACAAGCGCTTCAAAAAGCAAAAACTCCGATATCCAAAATAGATTTAATTGCCATAACCTCGGGTCCCGGACTTGAGCCATGTTTGTGGACAGGAGTAAATTTCGGTAAAGAAATTACGGAAAAAAACAACCTGCCGATTGTGGCAGTCAACCACATTGAGGCCCATATATTAATTAATTGGCTCCAATCAACCGATAAAAAAAATCAATTTAAAAAAATAAAAATAAACTTTCCGGCTGTTTGCCTGGTTGTTTCGGGTGGCCATAGCCAGCTGGTTTTAATTGAAAAATTTAAAAAGTATAAAATAATCGGAGAAACAAGAGATGATGCGGCAGGCGAATGCTTTGATAAAACAGCCAGAATTTTGGGACTCGGCTATCCCGGAGGCCCCAAAATAGCGGCTGAGGCAAGCAAGTTTTCGGATAGTGACAATAGGTTTTCAATTAAATTGCCAAGACCGATGATTTACCAAAAAAATTATGATTTCAGTTTTTCCGGGCTGAAAACTTCAGTGCTTTACGATTTTAAAAAAAGAAAATTGTCGGAAAAAAAATCAAAAAAATATATTCAGGCAATGTCAAAAGAAATAGAGCAGGCCATTATTGATGTTTTAATCCATAAAACCATTAAGGCAGCCAAAGACAATAATGCAAAAACAATAATGCTTGCAGGAGGTGTTTCAGCCAATAAAGAGCTTGGCCGACAATTTAAAAAAGCGGTTCAAAAAAAATCGGAAAAAACCTGTTTTTTAAAGCCAAATATTGAGTTTTCAACAGACAATGCGTTTATGGTTGCAGTTGCCGGATACTTCAATAAAAATAAAAAAACAAGCTGGAAAAAAGTAAAAGTAAATGCTAATCTTAAAATATGAAAACAAAAATAAAAAAACCTTATGACCCGGCTCAGGTTGAGCCTAAAATATATAAACTTTGGGAAAAATCAGGGTTTTTCAATCCTGACAATCTTCCAAAAACAAATAAAAAATCTTATACAATCGTTATTCCTCCGCCCAATATTACCGGCCAACTTCATATGGGCCATGCCTTAAACGCGGTTGTCCAAGATATTTTAATAAGAAAAAAAAGAATGGAAGGATATAGGGCTCTTTGGTTGCCGGGTACGGACCATGCCGGAATTGCCACCCAAAATGTCGTTGAAAAAATGCTTAAAAAAGAAGGCCTGACCAGGTTTGACTTGGGTAAAGAAGAGTTTATAAAAAGGGTTTGGCAGTGGAAGAAAAAATACGGCAATATTATTTTAGACCAATTTAAAAAATTGGGATCTTCTTGCGACTGGTCAAGAACGGTTTTTACCATGGACAAAGAATATGCCGACGCTGTTAAAGCCGCTTTTTTAAATTACTATAAAAAAGGTTGGATTTATCAGGGAAAAAGAGTGGTTAGTTGGTGCCCGAGGTGCCACACTTCTTTGTCCGACCTGGAGCTGGAATATGAAGAAACAAAAAGCAAGCTTTACTATATTCGCTATCCGCTTGAAACAGGGAAAAAATCAATTACAGTGGCAACTACAAGGCCGGAAACAATGCTTGGAGATACTGCAGTGGCTGTTAATCCGAAAGACAAAAGATACAAAAACCTAATCGGACAAAATATTATTTTACCGATCCAAAATAAAAAAATTCCGATTATTGCCGATAAAGCAATAGATGCAAAATTCGGTACCGGAGCGGTTAAGGTAACTCCTGACCATGATATTACTGACTGGGAAATTAAAGAAAGAAACAATCTGGAATCGGTTGAAATTATTGATGAAAACGGAAAAATGACAGAAGAGTCAAAAATTTGTAAAGGATTAAGCTCTATAGAGTGCAGAAAAAAAACAGTGGAGATTTTAGAAAAACAAGGCTTGATTGAAAAAATAGAAGACTATAGCCATACCCTGCCTTACTGCTACAGATGCCAATCTTTAATCGAACCGATACCTTCAAATCAATGGTTTTTAAAAATGGACATTTTGGCAAAAAAAGCGATTGAAGCGGTGGAAAAAGAAGAAATCAAATTTATTCCCAAAAACTTTGAAAAAATTTATTTTGACTGGCTTAAAAACATTAAGGACTGGTG
>PWRH01000101.1 GCA_003556525.1 Candidatus Nealsoniibacteriota bacterium | reverse complement strand
TTCATTCTCAGCCAAACCTATCAATAAGGGAGCTGAATTTCTGGCTAAAATCAGTTTATCAGGGTCTTTTTTGGAAATTACTGCCAAGGCATAAGTGCCCTTTACATAAGAAAGAGCTTTTCTAACAGCTTCTTCCAGGTTGTTTTTAAAAAAATGCTCTATTAAATGGGCCAATACCTCACTATCTGTTTCAGATGTAAACTTATGGCCTTTTTCAATTAGTTTTTCTTTTAATGGTTGATAGTTTTCAATAATTCCATTATGGATTATATAAATATTTTTTTGGCAATCGGTATGGGGATGGCAATTTTTTTCACTAACTTTTCCGTGAGTAGCCCACCTGGTATAAAATAAAAAAGGGCTGCCCTGAGGAAGATTTGTTTGAGAAAGTTTTTTTTCCAAATTAACAATTTTTCCAACCGCTTTTAGGGTAAAAATATTTTCCTTTTGAGAATCATAAACCGCCATGCCTGCAGAATCATAACCGCGATACTCCAAGCGCTTCAACGCTTCAAGCCCAATCAAAGGATTATTGTTTTTGCCAATATAGGCAACAATACCGCACATGATTTTTTATTTTGCTTAACCAAATATAGATGAGTTGTTTTTACTTAAACCACTATATTAATAAGCTTATCGGGAATAAAAATTATTTTTTTAATTTTATTTTTTTCCGTCCACTTTTTAATTTTTTCCCGAGCCAGGGCTTTTTTTTCAGCATCTGTCTTTGAAATACCGGCCTCAACCTCTATTTTATCGCGAACTTTTCCGTTAATTTGAATAATTAATATTACTTTTTCTTCTTTGATAATTTTTTCATCATAGCTTGGCCATTCTTCCAAAAAAATACTTTGTTTATTGCCCAAACTTTGCCAGATTTCTTCGCTAATATGAGGAGCCATTGGAGCTAAAAGCTTAATTACCAGTTGATAATCAGACAAGGCTGGCTCTTTTTCTTTCTCCATTTGATTGATTAAAATCATTAAGGCTGAAAGAGCGGTATTGAATCTGAAATGCTCAATATCTTCAGTCACCTTTTTTATTGTTTTATGAAGCTGTTGGTTTGGTTTTTGATTATTTTTGCTTTTCACCTTTTCTCGTAATTTCCAAACTTTGTTTAAAAATCTATAGCAACCGACAACCCCTTTGTCAGACCACTCCGTAGCTTGGTCGGCCGGTCCCATAAATATTTCATACAAGCGCATTGTATCGGCTCCGAATTGCTCGAAAATATAGGCCGGGGTAACAACATTTCCTTTTGATTTTGACATTTTTACTCCTTGGCGATAAACAGTGCCTTGGTTGAAAAGCTTTAAAAACGGCTCGTCAAAATCAATAAGCTTTAAATCTTTCAACACCTTTGTAAAAAACCTGGAATATAAAAGATGCATTACCGCGTGTTCCGCTCCACCAATATAAAAATCAACCGGCAACCAATGTTTAATTTTTTTCTTCGAAGCAAATTCTTTACTATTAACAGGATCGGCGTATCTTAAAAAATACCAAGAAGAGCAAACAAAAGTATCCATTGTGTCTGTTTCTCTTTGGGCTAAAGAATTGCATTTGGGACAATTAACTTCAACAAAGCTTTTAACTTTAGCTAAAGGACCCTTGCCCTTACCCGTAGGCTTAAAATCTTTAATTTTGGGCAAAAGAACGGGCAAGTCTTTTTCTTTAACCGGAAGCTCGCCGCACTTTTGACAATAAATAATCGGAATTGGTGCACCCCAATATCTTTGCCTTGAAATAAGCCAGTCTCTAATTTTATAATAAACAGATTCTTTGGCCAGATTCCTTTTAATTAAATAATTGGCTATTTCTTTTCTTGCTTTACTTGAATCCATTCCGTTAAAAACCCCGGAGTTTGTCAAAATTCCATCTTCTTCAAAAGGAAAAACCGAGGTCTCATTTATCGGTTTTATTGTTTCGATAATTTCCAAACCATATTTATTGGCAAAAAGAAAATCTCTTTGGTCATGGGCAGGAACAGCCATAATTGCACCGGTGCCGTATTCCGGCAATACATAATCAGCTATAAAAACCGGTATTTCTTTGTTGTTGACCGGATTAATCGCCTTTATCCCCTTTACTTCAACTCCTGTTTTTTCTTTTTCCTCAGCCAACCTCTCAATCTCGGTTTTGCTCTTGGCTTTTTCAATATACTTTTCAATCTCTTTTTTATTTTCAATGGTTGATTTGCCAAGAGGAAAAGAGCTATTTTTTTTGCCTTTTATCAGGCTTTCAACCAAAGGATGTTCAGGGGCAAGTACAAGATATGTGCAACCGAAAAGTGTATCGGCCCTGGTAGTGAAAACAGGCAAGTTAAAGCGAGAATCGAAAAAATCAATTTCAAAAATTATTTCTATTCCTTCCGAACGGCCAATCCAATTTTTTTGCATTGTTTTTATCTTTTCCGGCCAATCAATCAGGTCCAAATCATCAAGCAGTCTATCCGCATAGCTTGTTATCTTAAAAAACCATTGTTCTAAAAATTTTTTTTCAACCTGAGTATTACACCTTTCGCACCTGCCGTTAATAACTTGCTCTCTGGCTAAAACAGTTTTACAGGAAGAACAAAAATTTACAGGAGCCTTTTTTTTATAAGCCAATCCGGCCTTATAAAGCTTTAAAAACATCCATTGAGTCCACTTATAATAATCAGGTAAACAAGTGGCAATTTCCCGATCCCAATCATAACCAAAGCCGGCTAAAAACAGCTGATTTTTTATATTCTTAATGGCTTTTTTTGTTGAAACAGCCGGATTGATACCTGTTTTAATGGCAAAATTTTCCGCAGGTAAGCCAAAAGCATCCCAACCTATCGGGTGCAAAACATTATAGCCTTCCATTAATCTTTTTTTGGCAATAATGTCTGAAAAAGTATAGCCTCTAAAATGACCGACGTGCAAGCCTTCGCCCGAAGGATAAGGAAACATGTCCAAACAATAAAATTTTTTCTTTTTGGAAAAATCTTGCGCTTTAAAGGTGTTGTTTTTATTCCAAAAATTTTGCCACTTTTTTTCTATTTTTTGGGGATTATATGGTTTTTTTAAATTATTTTTCATTGTTTTTATTTTCAGATACTGTTAATTTTAACTTTTTTGATTTTTTTTGTCTATTTTAATAAAAAAAGAAGCAACCATATTGCTTCTTAAAAGTTTAAAATTATTAAAAATTTAATCTATTAAATATTCAATCTCTCTAAGCCAGCCCCAGAAAAGCTCCTTTTTTTTGGAATTAGTCGGAATTTCGCCCCAAGGAGGAAAAACATTGCTTTTATAAGTCGAAAAACCTTCTCTTTCCCACTCAAGATATCTTTCTGCCAAATTTGTTACCGCAGAAATAAAGTTCACGGTTTCTATTTTGGAAGGGTTACATGCAATCAAAAAAGGGCTGAATTCGGCAACTTTTTCTTTTAAAAAAAAGTATGCAGCCGGATTAATTTTAGAGCTTCCAATATAATATCTTTCTATTGGTGTAAAGAAAAAAACAACAATATTTTTTCTGGTCTTTAATAAATTATCTTCAATCTCGGATAAACGAAAAATAGTGGTCGGATAACCTCTTTTCTCAAGTATTGAAATCGCGGTTTCTCCTGCAAGATCTCCTGCCAATGCTCCAAAAATCAACTTTTTTCTCATTAAAATCATCTCCTTTTTATTTAAAGAACTATTTCCCTCCTTTTTTAGTAATAACAAATATTAAAAATAAGTCAAATTAAAAAAAATTGCCGGAATTACTCCGGCAAAAATTAATTAAACCTTTTGACAAAAATTACCAGTCCGTTTTCTTGAGACCAATAGTTGGGTATTTCAACCGCTTTTTCCATACCTAAATTGGTATAAAAACTTTGGGCGGTATTATCCAGACTATCAACCTCAGCCTTAATTAAACGGAGAAAAAAATTATTTTTCAAAATATTTTTTTTCAAACGACGAACCGCTTCTTCATAAAGCTTTGTTGCCACACTTTTTTGCTGATAGTCTTTGTCAACGGCAATATAGCCCAACTCGGCAATCACTCCTTGTCTTGTTCTTTCATATTCTTCAAGAGTAATCAGGCCAACAATCTTTTCTTTTTCTTCCGCCACCAAGGCAAGTGAAAAAGTTTTTGAAATCCACTCAAAATCAGATTTTAGTGTTTGATAGATTTCTTTTTTGGAAAGGTCTATTATTTTTATCCTCTCTACCAGTGCAACCACAGAACAAAGATCATCTTGTCTTAAATATCTTATCTTCAATCCAAAACACCTCCTTTTCTACTTCTATAATATATTTAAATATTTTGTCAACTAAATTCTAAAAAGTTTTCTTGTATTTTTGGTTGTTTCTTTGGCAACCTCTTCAACATCAATATTTTTTATCCGGGCAATTTCTTTTGCAATATGGGACACAAAAGCAGGCTCGTTGCGGTCCGGCATATCGGGCGGAGAAAGATACGGGCAATCTGTTTCAATTAAAATTTTATTTAAGGGAATTTTTTTAATTACTTCGCCCAAATTCAGCTTAAAAATTATTCCGTTAAACCCGAGATAAAAACCCATATCCAAATACTTTTTGGCATCCTGCCATTTTCCGGTAAAGCAATGGACCACGCCGAATAATTCTTTATTGCTGATTTTTAATTGATTTTCAATTATTGACATTAAATCATTATGGGCCATGCGACAATGGAAAATAACAGGCAAATCAAATTCTTGCGCCAATTTCAGCTGCTCTAAAAAAACAACTCTTTGTCTTTCTTTAAAGCGAGCGTATTCCGGCTTGTAGTCCAAGCCTGTCTCACCAACAGCAACTACTTTTTTAGATTTTGCCAAGTCTTTAAATTTTTGATAAGAAAATTCTTCTTTGGCATGGATTGGATGAAGCCCTATCGAAGCAAAAATACCCTCCTTAAACCGACTGGCAATTTCAACCGCTTTTTTACTGTTTTCATATTGAGAACCGACATTAATCAGCCAAACCCTGTTTTTTAAAGACCGGTTGATTACTTTTTTTCTGTCTTTACTAAAGGCGGAAAAATTTAAATGGGCATGTGTATCAAAAAACATAATCAGACAACAAAGCACCCTTGGCAGCACTAAGATTAATTTTTGAAACAATAATTTTTTTAGCCCGGAAAAAACCGGGAACTTTTTTTAAATATTTTTTCCGAACAATAGGCAAAAACTTGCTTTGAGATTTTAAAAGTCCTCCGCTTAAAACAATTGTTTCGGGATTATAAAAAAAACTAACCTGTCCTAAAAGCTCAACCAAATAATCGTTAAAAATAGCCACTGCCTTTTTTTTATTCTTATCACGATTAAGATTATTAAAAATAAATTCCGCTTTTTCTTTTTTTCCGGCTAAACAATAAAAAATATTTTCCAGTCCTTTGCCTGAAACCAAATCATCCATTTTAAGTGTTTTATGGTTTAATTCGGGAAGACAAACTTCAATAGACCCTATTTCTCCTGCCTGTTCGGTTGAGCCTTTAAGCGGCTTGCCGGATGAAATATGGGCAAGACGTAGGCCGGTTCCAAGATTAATTAAAGTAAAATCTTTATCTTTATTTTTCGAAAAATAAAGCTCTGCCAAAGCCATGGCGTAAACATCGTTTATTACCGAAACCGGCAAATTTAATTTTTTAGAAAAATCAAGAGCCAAGGGATAGTTTATTTTTCCGCCCAAAAAAGACGCATACTTGATTACGCCTTTTTTAACAGAACAATTTATACTAACCCCCACTCTTTTTAGCTCTTTGACTTGATGCTTTTTAGCTATTTTTAAAATTTCTTTTAAAAAAGAATTTTTTCCTGTTGGAAAATTTTTTGTCAAAAAACGTTCATGAAAAAGCAAATTAAAATCTTCATCAAATCGGCAAAAATCTATTTTGGTTCCGCCAATATCTATTGCTAAAAAAAATTCTTTTTTATTCATTTTATTTTAAGTTTTTTTATTAAGCATTCTTTTAACTTTTTAAGTTTCTTAAAAAAATCTTGCAGATAATATGCTTAAAGGCTTTATTTGTTTTTATACTAAAAATTTTAACATAAAAAAGGTTTTTTTAACAAAAAAACACAAAATATATAAATCTATAACAATAAAAAAACCCCTTTAAAAGGGGCTTTTTAAGAGAGACTTTTAAGTGCTATTTAGGTAGGTTACTACACTTTCCTTCCATACTTGGAAATTTTCGACTCTTTTACTTTGGTGGCCCAAGTGTTGGCCTTGTGGAACAATTCCCCAAGGAGGGAAAAATCCGTTGTCGCAAACGGGAAAATCCTTTACCGCCCAACTAAAATAATCTCCGGCAATAATTTCAACTGCTTTTTCAAATTCCTGCTGTTTTTTTGTGGCAAGAGGATTGCAGCAAACACGTAGCGGAGTAAGTTCGCAAGAAATATCAGAGTCGGTAAACTTATGGGCTGTGCACTGCACAAGCCAACTCCTCTTTCTTTTCTTATTATTTACTCCTCCTTTTTCCGCCGTAAAAAAGCAAACGAAGATGGCCAGCATATTATTAATACAAACTACCGGGTACTTTTTGGAAAAATCAGTTTCAAAAATGATTTTTCCATCCTTTAAAAACAGTACTGAAGAATCCCGGCACTTAAAATCAATTACCGGATACCCTTTTTTTCTAACAACTGAAATTGCCTCCTGACCAACTTTGTCGTTAACAAAGGCGCCAAAAATCAACCTTCTTCTTAAGCTTAAATCTTTCATTTCTTAAAAACCTCCCTTATTTTAATTATGTAAATGTGCAATTCAAGCTGTATTTAATTTCAGCCTGAAAATTATTTGTTTTTTTAATAACAACCAATTTTCAGCCAAAAATCAGAGAGCCTCCTGCTTTAGCGGAGGCCCTTAAAAAACATAATTATTTTTTATCCTTCAAAAAACCTCCTTAAACAAAGGGAAAGAAGCGGTAATAAGAAAGCATTTAACAGTGTTTGTTTTTAAGCTGATAAACATTTTTTGAAGGCTTATTTATTTTATCCAATTAAAAACTATCAATTATTGAGTTTTTTGTCAATAGTAAAAGGTAATCTACACACACATATGGCGGTTTTTGCCGAGGCTGGTATAGTTTCGGTATATGTGTGTAAATATGCCTAAAACAATAAAAGAAGAAAG
>PWRH01000015.1 GCA_003556525.1 Candidatus Nealsoniibacteriota bacterium | reverse complement strand
TCAAATCAATATCGTCATGAATAATAATAATATTTGCGGGTTTAATTTTATAAAACAAAGCTATTTTAAAAACCGATTTTCCCGAAAGATTCATAAATGTTTGGGGTTTTGCCAAAATAATTGTACCGGATCCTATTTTTTCTTTTGAAATTTCCGCAACAAAATTGTTTTCAAAGCTAAAATCGACAAAATTGAAACTTTCAGCTATTTTATCAATTACTCTAAATCCGACATTGTGACCTGTTGATTCGTATTTTTGGCCCGGATTTCCCAATCCGACGATAAGAAACATAATTTTTTTATTATATTATAGCAATCTATTGATAAATATAAAAATATTGCTATAATTAAAAAGTTAGCAAATTACTTAATTGTTTATTCTATATCAAATATGAAGTCTTTTTTAATTTTTATTTGGGAGGTTACAAAGGTTGTTGTTATTGCTCTACTAATCGTGGTTCCAATTCGTTATTTTGTTTTCCAGCCTTTTATTGTTAGGGGCCAGTCTATGGAACCCAGCTTCAGCCATGGTGACTATTTAATTATTGAGCAAGTTTCCTATAGATTTAGGGCTCCTGAAAGAGGCGAGGTAATTGTTTTCAGATACCCCAACGACCCTTCTCATCGCTATATTAAAAGAGTTATTGGTTTGCCCGGAGAAACAATTGAGGTAAAAGAAGGGGAAGTTATTATTTATAGCAATAATGAAATGAATGTTTTGGAAGAGACCGAATATTTGTTTTCTCCCACATTTACTTCCGGAGAAATTCGTATAAAGCTTAGCGAGGGCGAATATTTTGTTTTGGGCGACAACAGAATGGCTTCGGCAGACTCCAGAAGATGGGGCGCGATATCGGAAAGAGATATTATTGGCAGAACATTAATCAGGGCTTGGCCTTTTGTCGCTTTTGCCAAAATTGATGCACCGGAATATTAAATCAGCCGGAGCTAAAATAAAATAAATCGGGTTAAGTCTTTTATGAAAAAGATAAAATTTCAAAAACCTACCGGAATGCATGACATTTTGCCGGAAGATCAAAGATATTTTGAAAAAATTTATAGTGTTTGTGAAAAAATAGTTAATTTTTACGGATTTAAAAAAATAGACACACCTGTTTTGGAGAGTACGGATCTTTATCAAAAAGGAACCGGAATGTCGACCGATATTGTCCAGAAACAAATGTTTGGTCTTAAAACAAAAGGGGGCGATGATTTGTCTTTAAGGCCGGAATTTACACCGGGTGTAGCAAGAGCATATCTTGAGCACGGAATGCATTCCTTGCCTCAACCGATAAAATTATATTCAACCGGACCTTTGTTCAGGTACGAAAGACCTCAAGCGGGAAGATATCGTCAGTTTCATCAGTTTAATCTTGAAATTTTTGGTGATACCAGTCCTGCTATTGATGCTCAGATCATTCAAATTTTTTATAGCATATTAGAAGAGCTTAAAATAAAAAAAATAGCCATAGAAGTAAATAGTATTGGCGATAATCAGTGCCGACCCTATTATAAAAAGCTTTTGGTTAGCTATTTCAGGTCAAAAAGTTCTTCTTTGTGCACGGATTGTAAAAGAAGGCTTAAAGAAAATCCCTTAAGGGTTTTGGACTGCAAAGAGGAAAAATGCCATGCGATTATTAGTCAAGCACCCCAAACAATAAACCATCTTTGCGCTGATTGTCATGCTCATTTTAAATATGTTTTGGAGTTTCTCGATGAAATTCAACTGCCTTACCGTCTAAACCCTCATTTGGTCAGAGGTTTGGATTATTATACCAAAACCGTTTTTGAAATAGTTTCCGAATCCACGGAAGAGGAAAAAGCAAAGGGTTCTTTGGCAGGCGGAGGAAGATACGATCTTTTAATAAAATTATTGGGTGGCGAGGAAACTCCTGCAAGCGGAGGAGCGCTGGGAATAGAAAGAGTAAAATCATTATTGAGCCCCAAAGAGGCAAAGCCATCGTCTTATTTTAATCCTTCGATTTTTTTAGCTCAACTGGGATCTTCCGCAAAAATAAAATCATTAAAACTTTTGGAAGAGTTTAGGAAAAATAAAATTCAGGTGGCTGAGTCATTGGGAAGAGACTCTCTAAAGGCCCAGTTTAAAATTGCCGATAAAATGAAGGTTAAATATACCCTTCTTTTGGGACAAAAAGAAGTTTTGGAAGAATCAATTATAGTCAGAGATATGAAAACAGGCAAGCAAGAAACAATTAAATTCGATAAGGTCGTAAAAGAAATGAAAAAGAAATTAAAAAAATAATTAAAAAATGAATTGCATATTTTGTAAAATTATTAAAAAACAAGTAACATCGGATATTATCTTTGAAAACGAAAGAATAATTGTTTTTAAAGACATAGAGCCAATAGCTCCGGTACATCTTTTAATTGTGCCTAAAAAACATATTCTTTCGATAAATCAATTGGAAGATGAAGATAAAGAATTGATAGGCGAAATGTTTTTAATCGCCCGGGAAGTATCCAAACAAGAAAAAGTCGATAAAAATGGTTATCGTTTGATTTTCAATGTTGGCGAAGATGCCGGTCAAACCGTAGACCACCTCCACCTTCATCTAATAGGAGGTAAAAAATTGCCTTGGGCGTAATATAATTTGATTATTAATTTAAGATATGAATATAAAAGTAAAAAAGCAAGAAAGGGAAAACTCTCAAAGCTTAATGCGTCGCTTTAAGAAAAAAGTTCAGCAAAGTGGAATTTTGCGGTTAGCGAAAAAAAAGCGATATTATAGTCCGGAAAAGAGCAGGACAATGAAAAAGAGAGCTGCTCTAAGACGGGAAGCTTTGAAAAAAGAGTACGAGAAGCTTGATAAAATGGGTTTGCTTAAAAAGAAGAAAAGATAAATAATGCCCATAAAGGAAAAAATAAAACAGGATTTAAATTTTGCCCTTAAAGAAAAAAAAGAATTAGAGGTATCAACATTAAGGCAGCTTTTGGCTGCTTTTTTGAATAAAGAAAAAGAATGCATGGAGGCTGAGTTGACCGAAGAGAAAGAAATTGAAATTATTTCTTCCGAAGCCAAAAAAAGAAAAGAGTCCATTTTGAGCTTTGAAAAAGGTAAAAGACAAGATTTGGTGGAAAAAGAAAAAAAAGAATTGGAAATTTTAGAAAAATATCTGCCCGAACAGCTTTCGAAAGAAGAGATTGAAAAAATGGCCTTGGAGGCAATTAAAAATGTCGGATCAAAAGAAATGAAAAATATGGGTAAAATTATGTCCGAATTGATGCCCAAACTTAAGGGAAAAGCCGATGGAAATTTGGTTAAAAATACGGTTAAAGAACTATTGGAAAAATAATTATGATCGAGATCAATAATTTGACCGATAATAAAATTAATTCGTTTTTTTTTAAAAAAATAGCCGGTCAAGTTTTAAAAGAAGAAAAAAAGCAAAATTTGGAACTTTCGATTGTTTTGGTCAGCGAAGATGAAATAAAAAATTTGAATAATAAATATCGTAAAAAAAACCGGCCTACGGATGTACTTTCTTTCAACTATAACGATTTTGCGGAAATAGTTATTTCACTTGATCAAGTCAGGCAAAACGCTCGAAAATACAAGCTGGCCTTTGAAAAGGAGTTAACAAAAGTGTTAATTCACGCTATATTACATATATTAGGCTACAATCATGAATCTTCCCAAAAAAAGGCGCTAGAAATGGAAGAAAAAGAAAATTATTATTTAAACTTATTTTATGTCAAAAAATGAAATCATAACCGGTCTGGACATAGGCTCAAGCACTATAAAATTGTTGGTTGCAACAAAAAGAAGCGATGACTCGGAATTGGAAATTCTTTTTAAAGGAGGGGAACCATCTTTGGGAATAAGGCGAGGCGTTGTGCTTGATCCGGACAAAGTTTCAAGAATAATTCAAATTCTTATTGATAAGGCCAGAGTTGAAACAGGCCAGAAAATTGATTCTCTTTTTGTAAATATCGGAGGTTGCCACCTTAGTTGTACCTTTTCTCAGGGCATGGTTGCGGTTTCCAGGGCCGATAAAAATATTTCCAAAGAAGATGTAGATAGAGTTTTGGAAGAAGCTGCAAAATCAGTATCTTTATCTTCAAACAGTGAAATTCTTGAAACTATTCCAAGAGAATTTATTATCGACGGAAATAAAGGAATAAAAGAGGCGGAAGGTCTTGAGGGTCACAGGCTTGAAACGGAAATACTTGTTTTAAGTGGCTTTACTCCTTATAAAAAAAATCTTGTTCAGGCAATTTTAAATCTTGAAATTCAAATTTTGGACATTGTTCCTTCTGTTATAGCTGATTCTTCAATCGTTCTTTCGCAAAGACAAAAAGAGCTTGGTGCAGCTGTTTTAAACATAGGAGCCGGGACTTCGGAATTAGCGGTTTTTGAAGAAGGGGAATTGATTCATTTTGCCGTTTTACCGATCGGTTCAGCCAATATTACTTCGGATATTGCCGTTGGTTTGAAAATAGACGTTGATATTGCAGAAGTAATAAAAATTAAACTGGGCAGTTGCGTTTTTAAGGGAAAAGATAAAAAAGAAAAAGTTGAAACCGAGTCAGGTGAAGAAATGACTTTCTCTCAAAAAGCGCTGGTTAAAATTATTGAAGCCAGAGTGTCTGAAATTTTTGAAGAAACTCAAAAAGAACTTAAAAAAATATCAAAACAAAGCTTACTTCCGGCCGGCCTTGTTTTAACCGGAGGGGGAGCCAAGCTTCCAAAAATAGTTGAGTTAGCCAAAAAAGAATTGAAGCTTCCTTGTCGTCTTGGGAAAATAAGCCATTTTCCGGAAATAGAAGAAGAGTTGAGTTATACCACTGTTGCAGGACTGGTTTTCAGGGGCTTTGATTCTGAAGAGTTTGGGAGCTGGAAAGGAAGTAAAAAAATTTCAATCGGTTTTTTCAATAAAATTAAAAAATTTTTTAAAAACTTTTTACCTTAAATGAAACAAGCTATAAAAATTAAAGTTATTGGAGTGGGTGGTTCCGGGCTAAATGCAATATCGAGAATGTCCAAAAGCAAAATAGGCGGAGTTGAGTTGATTGCCATTAATACCGATATTCAGGACTTAAATAGAGTGTCAGCAGATGTAAAATTAAGAATAGGAAGAAAGGCAACTCAAGGTTTGGGAACGGGCATGAAGCCGGAAGTCGGCAAAAAGTCAGCACTTGAAAATAAGCATGAAATTGTAGAAATCTTAAAGGGCGCTGACATGGTTTTTATTACTTGCGGAATGGGAGGAGGAACCGGAACAGGAGCTGCGCCGATTGTTGCTGAAACTGCCAAAGAAATGGGTATTTTAACCTTAGCCGTAGTAACCAAGCCTTTTTCTTTTGAGGGGCAGGTTCGTTCAAGAATTGCTGAAGAAGGGCTAAAAAACTTAAAAGAAAAAGTAGACACCTTAATTATCATATCAAACGACAAACTTCTTTCCACGCTTGATTCAAATGTTTCTTTGGTAAACGCCTTTTGGTATTGCGACGATATTTTGCGTCAAGCTGTCCAGGGTATTTCCGATTTAATTTTATTACCCGGGATTATTAATGTTAACTTTGCGGATATTAAATCCATTATGGCCAATGCAGGCTCTGCTCTTTTTGGAATTGCCAAAGCAAAAGAAGACGGAAGAGCGGAAAAAGCAGCTATGGCTGCCATTACCTCTCCTTTGCTTGACCTCTCAATTAAAGGAGCCAAAGGAGTTTTATTTAATGTTTCAGGCGGGAAAGATATTTCTTTGCTGGAAATAGACCAGGTTGCCAAAATAATTACCAAAGAAGTAAATCCTGAAGCCAAGGTTATTTTTGGCGCTATTCAAGACGAAAAAATAAAAGAAGGCGAAATAAAGGTAACCGTTATTGCCACAGGCTTCTAGTCTATAAGCTAAATACTATTTTAATTCTCATAAAAGTCCCCGGAGGACAGACCTCCGGAAAAACAGCGGAGAACTGTTCTCCGCTATTTTTATCTCTTATTTTTTTATTTTTCGTTTATTTTTATTCTATTACATTAATAATTCGAGTGTATTATATCATATGGACCTGTATAAATATTTGACAAAAAATCTTTTTAGTGATTTAATAAGTGGGCCTTGAGGGCTTGTTTCATTTTTATGTTTAATAAAAAAACCAATAAAAATATTACATATCAAGATTTTCCAAAAATTTCTGAAGAAGAAAAAGAAAAAGCATTGGATAAAAATCTGCTTGACTTAATGACCTGGAACCTTATTAAAGACTTTAAGGCTTTTTTGTTGGAGAAAAATAACGATGAAATAAAAATAGCTGCAGTAGACCCTTCAAATTTAACACTGCAAAAGTTTATAGTCGGCCGTTTTGGAAAAAATATTTCCTGGTTTAAGGCGGAAGAAGAAGATATTGAATTTATTCTTAAAAATTATCAGTATGATTTTCAAAAAGAAACCTTGGATTTGGCCATAACAGCCAAAGAAACAAACCAAAATATTACAAAAATTGCAGACAACATTATAAAATACGCTATTCTTAAAAAATCAAGCGATGTTCATATTGAGCCAACCAGAAATAATATTAAGATAAGATTTAGGGTTGACGGCACTCTTTATACCGTAATGGAGCTGCCAAAAGATATTTATCAGGCACTGGTTGCCAGGGTTAAAATTCTTGCTAATTTGAAAATTGACGAATCACGCAGACCTCAAGACGGCAGGATTGAGCCGGAAGGCCTTTCAAACACTTCTCTTCGGGTTTCAACCGTGCCCACCTTATTTGGAGAAAAAATAGCCCTTAGAATTTTAGACGACTCTCATAAAAATCTTTCAATTAACGAGCTTGGCTTGTCAAAAGAAGCTGAAAAAATTATTACCGATAATATAGAAAAACCTTTCGGCATGATTGTTTCTTCCGGCCCGACCGGTTCGGGAAAAACAACAACCCTTTATGCCTTACTTCAGCTAATTAAAAAAGACGGCGTTAATATTTCAACCCTGGAAGACCCGATAGAATATATTTTAGACGGAGTCAATCAGATTCAAATCAATACCAGAGCAGGACTTAATTTTCCTAACGGTTTGAGAACTTTATTGAGGCAAGATCCCGACATTATTATGGTTGGAGAGATTAGAGATTCCGAAACCGCTGTTATGGCAGCCGATGCC
>PWRH01000041.1 GCA_003556525.1 Candidatus Nealsoniibacteriota bacterium | reverse complement strand
GTAAAAAAGTCAGGGGATATAAGATTGCCAAAAGCTAATCTGTATCCCCTCGTTTTTTTATAGGGCTGTTTACTTTTTTTAAATTTTTTTATAAACTATTAGAGGATATTTTAAAACTAAAAAAGGAGGCTAAATAATTGATTAAAAAGCTTTCGGAAAGAGATATTAAAGAAAAGGTTAAAGGCTTTAGAGAAGCGGGAATTATAAAAAAAGAAGAGATTGAAAAAGAAATGGAAAAATGGTTGGAAAAAATAAATTTTCCTTATTGCGCAAGAGGAATAGTTTTCCACATTATGGAGAAGAATCTTTAAAGGGGTATAACCCCTTCTTTTTTTATTTTAAACTTGAAATAGCTCTTTTTTTATGTTAATTCTAAACTATAAACAACAAAAAATTTATTTTATGAATGGTAATTTTACTCACAAAGCGCAGGAAGCAATTCTTCAGGCGCAAAATAATGCTCAGGAAAAAGGCCAGCAACAGATCGACTCATTACATCTTTTGGACTCTTTGCTTTCTCAGGAGGGAAGCGTGGTTTTGAATTTGCTTCAAAGACTCGGTGCCGATATAGACGGCCTAAAAAGAAAAACAAAAGCTGCCTTAGGCAAGGTTCCGACAATTGCCGTACCGCAAAGTTTTGGCCAGCTTTATTTAACTCAAGATATGGTTAAAGTACTTGAAAGAGCCAAAAAAGAAGCTTCCAAAATGGGCGATGAATATATTTCAATAGAACATTTATTTTTAGCTCTTTTGGACGTTGAGAGCAAGGCAAAGGAAATTCTTGATAAAACAGGTTTTTTACAGGCAAACGGAGCGGTTTCTTCTTTGGAAATGGGAAAGCTCGATTATGAAACAGCGCTTAAAAGCTTGGCTCAAATTAGGGGAGGTCAAAAAATTACCGACCCTCAGCCCGAATCAAAATATCAGGTTATTGAGAAATATGCCAGAAACTTAACTCAGTTGGCAAGGCAAGGCAAGCTTGACCCGGTAATCGGCAGAGAAAACGAAATTAGAAGGTTGATGCAAGTTTTATCGAGAAGAACAAAAAATAACCCTGTTTTAATCGGTGAGGCCGGAGTCGGTAAAACAGCTGTAGTGGAAGGCTTGGCTCAAAGAATCATTTATCATAATGTTCCCGAGTCTTTAAAAAATAAAGAAATAATTGCTTTGGATCTCGGCTCACTTGTTGCCGGTACAAAATATAGGGGAGAGTTTGAAGACAGAGTAAAAGCCCTTTTAAAAGAGTTGAATCGTGCAGGTGGAAAATATCTTTTGTTTATCGATGAGCTTCATACCTTGGTTGGCGCAGGCGGTGCCGAAGGAGCGATTGACGCTTCAAATTTATTAAAGCCGGCTTTAGCTCGGGGTGAATTAAAGGCGATTGGTGCAACAACTCTAAAAGAATATCAAAAATATATTGAAAAAGACGCAGCACTGGAAAGAAGATTTCAGCCAATTTATGTTGCAGAACCCACAATTGAAGACGCAATCGCTATTTTAAGAGGAATTAAAGAAAAATATGAACTTCATCACGGAGTAAAAATAAAAGACTCTGCCTTGGTTAGTGCTGTTGAATTGGCTGCTCGTTATATTACGGATAGGTTTTTGCCCGACAAAGCGGTTGATTTAATGGACGAAGCTATGAGTTCTTTAAGGCTTGAAATTGAATCAGAACCTTCGGAGTTTGAGGAACTTAAAAAAGAAATTCAAAAAATTGAAATAGAAAAGCAAAACTTGAAAAACAATAGATCACAAGAAGCTGAAAAGAGAAAAAAAGTTATTGCCCGCCAATTGGCTGATTTAAAAGAAGAGTTAAAGGGGGTTGAGGCAAGATGGCAATCTGAAAGAGAAATCATCGATAATATTAAAAAACTGAAAGAAAAAATAGAAAATACCCGTTTTGAATCGGAAAAAGCCCAAAATGAAGCTGACTTACAAAAAGTGGCTGAATTAAAATATGGAAAAATACCTGAATTATTGAAAGAGTTGAAATCAGCCGAGAAAAAATTAGCTAAGTTCCAAAAATCAAAACCAATTTTAAAAGAAGAAGTTTCGGAAGAAGAATTGGCTAAAGTTGTTTCTCGCTGGACAGGTATTCCGGTAACCAGGCTTTTGGAAGCAGAGGCGAAAAAACTGGAAAAAATGGAAGGTGTTCTTTCCAAAAGAGTGATTGGTCAAACAGCAGCTATTACAGCTATCTCCAATGCAATCAGAAGAGCAAGGGCTGGTATTTCCGAAGAAAACAGGCCGCTCGGTTCATTTATGTTTTTAGGCCCTACCGGTGTCGGTAAAACAGAAACAGTAAAAACATTGGCTGAATTTCTTTTTAACGATGAAAATGCATTGATCCGTTTGGATATGTCCGAATATATGGAAAAACATACTGTTTCGCGTATGATCGGTTCTCCTCCCGGCTATATCGGCCATGAAGAAGGGGGACAACTGACCGATAAAATTAGAAGAAGACCTTATAGTGTAATTTTACTTGACGAGATCGAAAAAGCTCACCCCGATGTTTTTAACATCCTTCTTCAAATTTTAGAAGACGGTAGATTAACCGATTCTAAAGGAAGAACAGCTTCTTTTAAAAATGCCATTTTAATTATGACGTCAAATGCCGGATCTGACATTATTGCCCAAGAAGCTGCTTTGGGCTTTATTAGCGAAAATGAAGAAGAAAAAGGAGGTAAAGAAGATTTGAAAAATAAAGTTATGGCTGTTTTGAAAGAAAGCTTCAGACCTGAATTTTTAAATAGGGTCGATGAGATTATTATATTCAACTATTTGGGCAAAAACGAAATTAAAAAAATAGTTGACATTCAGTTGGAAAAAGTTATCCACCGCTTGAAGCAAAAGCAAATTAAGATTAAAATTAGTGAAAAGGTTAAAAACTTTTTGGCAGAGCGTGGTTTCGACCAAAATTTGGGAGCCAGGCCTTTAAAAAGAGTAATTCAAAAAATGGTCTTGGATCCTTTGGCCTTGAAAATAGTTTCAGGAGAATTAAAAGAAAAAGACAGTATTTTTATAGATTTTGAAGATGGCAATATTGTTTTTAAAGGTTCCTCTTATTCAGTGCCGAAAAAAAAGAAAAAAGAAAAGCTTTTAGTTAAATAAATGTTAAAAAAAATATCTATAATTGTTGGTTTTTTTGTTGTTGGTATGGTCGGCGGAATTTTTGCCAATGAGATTTTTTGGCCTTATTTTGTTGAAAGACATCTTTTTTATCAGTACGACCTTGAGCAAAGACCTGTTTACTTAACAGAAACAAAAGAAGTGTATATCCAAGAAAATGTTGCGCTTGTAGAGGCTGTTGAAAAAGCTGAGAGAACGGTTGTTGCGGTTAGAACCGAAACAACTCAGGGTAGATTTTTGGAAGGTTCGGGCTTTGTTGTTACTTCAGACGGATTAATCGTAACTTTGGCAGAGCTTGTGCCTCAGGGAGCTGAGTTTAATTTTTTTGTTAATAACCAAAGATATAACTATCAGGTCATTAAAAGAGATACCGATAAAAATTTGGTTTTAATCAAGCTTGAGGACAATAATTTGGTGACAACCGGTTTTGCCAGAACAGACGACTTAAAAATAGGGGAAAGAGTTTTTCTGGTTGGCAATATTTTCGAAAATAGAACCGGCTCAATATTTGTTAACGAGGGAATTATTAAACATTTAGGCCAAAACCTTATTAAGACCAGTATTATTGAAAGCAGTTTTTTGGCAGGTAGCCCTCTTTTTAATATTATGGGAGAAGTTGTTGGAATAAGCACGATTGATGCAAACGGCAATGTGGACGCCATACCTGTTTCTATTATTAGAGAATTTGTCGGCATTTAGTTTTTTACTATTATCATTTAACCTTCTTCTTTTGGAAAATTTATAGCATTAGCTTCCTTCTTATTTTTTGGAAAATTTATAATATTTAATTTTCCAATTTTTTTATTTTAGAACCACTTTTACCTTAAAAGTTGTTCCAAATTCTCACGATCGTGAAAATTTGGACCAACCTTGTATTAAGTTATTCACAACTATCTTTTAATTTTTTATTAAAAGTTTTCCACAGGGAAAACTTGTTTTTATTTTTTAAAATTTATAAAATGACAAAACATGAAGCTTTTAGCTTTTCCTTTATCATTTAAAGGAAAAAAAATAAAAAAAGATTTTTTTTACGACGAGAACGTAAAAAAGACTGTTTATTTTTTATTTTTACTTTTCTCTATTTTTATTTTGTTTTTATCGGTTTATTTTACCGTAAGGATTTGGCAATCTGTTCCGGAAAAAATCCCCCAGTTTTCAGCCGGAGTAATTGCCTTTTTTGATTCGGAAAAAAAAGAGGATCAAGATCAGGAAGAATATGGAAACTTAAAAGAAGAAGACATATTGGATTTTGTTAATAATCTTATAGGTCCTGAAAACTATAATCAAACAGCTGAAAAAGGGGAAGGTGCAACCCATCTTGCCAGAAAAGCTTTGACTGATTATTTAAAAGACCATTCAAACCATTTTGAAATTACGGATGAGCATAAAATATATATAGAAGACTATTTGGTTAAAAAAACAGGCAATCAATGGCTGGAATTGAGCCAAGAACTTGAATTTTCAAAAGAATTGATAGAGGAAGCGATTAGAAAAGCGGAAAATCTTTCTTTGAATCAACTGGAAAACTTAAGCCAATATTCAAACCTCACTTCTTTTTAATAAAAATATTAACCTGATTATTTTTATTGTTTTAGGCTAATTTTTATTAAATCCATTAAATTTATATTAAAAGTTGTTCCAAATTTTCACGATCGTGAAAATTTGGACTAACTTTGATCTTAAAAAGATAAAAAGATATTAATAAAGAGTAAAAATGTCAGCAACCAAAGAAAAAATATTGTTGCTTTTATTGGCAGGAACCAGTCTCGGGTTTACTCATCAACCTTATCGACAATGGAAGATTTTAAATCAAACAGTTAGGGCTTGGAAAAATATTGATAAAAAAGAACTGAGAAAAGAAATTAAAAACCTTTATAAAAGCAAAATGATTAGTCAAAAAACAAATAATGACGGTTCTTTTACAATATTTTTAACAGATAAAGGCAAGGCTAAGGCCCTTACTTATCATTTTCAGGAAATGGTTATTAAAAAAGATAACTGGGACGGTAAATGGAGGATTGTAGTTTTTGATATTCCGGAGAGATTAAGAAAGGGTAGAGATGCTTTAAGGTTAAAAATAAAAGAATTGGGATTTTATGAGCTTCAAAAAAGTGTATTTGTTTTTCCCTATGAATGTAAAGATGAAATAGATTTTGTTGTTGAGTTTTTCAACCTTAGAAAATATGTCAGATTCGGTATTTTAGAAAAAATAGATAACGATATTCATTTAAGAAAAATTTTTAATTTGAAATAAAACGACATAAAATAAAAATAAAAAAGTTGTTCCAAATTTTCACGATCGTGAAAATTTGGACTAACTTTTAAGGTAAAATCAGTGTTTAGTAGTGCTAAAATCAGTATTTAGTAAAGATAAAATCAGTGTTTGGTAAGGATAATATCAGTGAATAGTAAGGCTAAAAAAGTTTGAAAAATAAATAAATATTAAGATAGTTTTTTAAAATAATAAATTTTTAAAAAGTTTTTCACTGGTTTTCCACAGTTGAAAGACTGTTTTTTTATAAGCTACCTGTTATTATAATTATAAAAATAGTCGTCAATAAAAAAGTTTTTTATTGTTTTAATACAATGAAAAACCAGCTTAAATATGAAAAAATTTAAAAAATTTTTAAGCAAAAAGGTCATTTTCGGATTATTATTGGTCCTCACTGTCGGAGGATTTTTTTATTTATCCGGGAAAAGTTCGGAAGCCGGCATTATTTCTTTTTTCCAGCCAAGTAAGCAAGAAATAGAACTTTTAAATAATTATTTAGCTGAAAAAGAGTCAGAATTAAATATTGTTAAAGAAGAAAATATTGTTTTAAAAGAAAAACTTGAAGCTGAAAGAAAAAATAAGGCTGAAGTTGAATTAAAACACAGAATGGAATTGGAAAAAATGAGTAATGAACTCGACACCTTTGCCAAAACAATCATTCTTTTTAATGAAAGAATCTCTGAAATGGAAGAATCAGAAGAGACCGATGATATTTTTATTACAGACGAAGACTATTTTTGTTTTATAGATATTAATAATGCGTCCCAAAAAGAACTTGAGGATTTAACAGGGGTAGGGCCTGTTATAGCCCAAAGAATAATAGAAAACAGGCCATTTTATTCCATTTACGGACTGATAAATGTTCCGGGAATAGGGGATAAAACATTGGAAAAAATAGTAAATCAGGGCTGTGCTTATGTTGATGAGGCTGATAGAGAAGAAGATGAGTTTGAAGAAGAAGAGGAGAAAGAAATTGAAGATCCATTAAAGGAAGAAATAGCGGATGTTTGCCCAATAAACATTAATAACGCCTCAAAAGAAGATTTAGGTCACTTAACAGGGGTAGGGCCTGTTATAGCCCAAAGAATAATAGAAAACAGGCCATTTTATTCCATTTACGACCTAATAAAAGTAAGCGGCATTGGCGAAGTAACTTTAACAAGAATAATAGAGCAAGATTGTGCTTACGTTGACACTTTAAGGTATAGCGGATCCGGAGGTAGTAGCCGGGTTGTTTCGAGTGACAAAGAATATAGCCCTGAAATTAATTTACTTTTTAATGAAAAAAAACATGCAGATGAAGAAATTAAAGTTAACCTACTTCTTTCTAACTTAAAAGAAGCTCAATACGATATTAAGATTTCTATTGAAAAAGACGGAATTCTTTCTGAAATTTATAATGAAAAAGAAGAAAAGTGGCAGTCTTCGCTATATTATTTAACCGAAGTTTTTACCGGAGATTTGTTTGAAGACGAATTTAGATTGAAAATAAGAGAAAGTAGACAAGATTTTAGAGGAGAAGTTGAAATTTTAGTCAGAGTCAGAGAAACAGGAAAAAGTTCTTTTATCGGCCATTCGGAAATTATAAAAATAATAGAGCCGAAAGAAAAATATGTTGATGAAAAGAACGGTGAAGAAGAAGACGACAGTAAAGATAAAAATGGAGATGAACCCAAAACTGAAATAGCGGAAAACTTATTAAAGAACGAATTTTTTGAAGAATGGGAAGATAATATTCCTATTTATTGGG
>PWRH01000095.1 GCA_003556525.1 Candidatus Nealsoniibacteriota bacterium | reverse complement strand
TCTTGGTTATTGGCATAATAATAAATAAAGAATAACAAAAAAAATAAAAATTGGCAAGCTTGCTTCTTTGAGTTATTATTAAAACAATGAGTTTTAAGAAATTTGCCAAAAAAATTATTCCTGGATTTCTAATCGGTTATTACCATTATTTTTTAGCTTTTATTGCAGCGGTTTTTTATTTTTTCCCTTCCCAAAGATTAAAGGTGGTTGGGGTTACCGGGACAAACGGTAAATCAACAACAGTTGAGTTAATTGCAAAAGTTTTAAGAGATCAGGGCTATAGCGTGGCTTTTTTATCTTCGATAAAGCTTAAAGTTAAAGATAGGGAGCGGAAAAATATGTTTAAAATGACCATGCCCGGTAGATTTCAGATTCAGAAATTTTTAAAACAAGCATTGAAAGAAGGCTGCCAGTATGTTGTTTTGGAAGTCACTTCCGAGGGTATAAAACAACACAGGCATTGCTTTATTCGTTTTGAAGCAGCCGTATTGACCAACTTAACTCCCGAGCATATTGAATCACATGGTTCTTTTGAAAAATACAGGCAGGCCAAGGGCAAGCTTTTTAAGGCAACGAAAAAAATCCATATTATTAATTTTGACGACCCGAACAAAAATTATTTTCTACAGTTCAGGGCTCAAAAAAAATACGACTATGGTTTAAAACAAGGCAAAATAAATAACAGAGAGCTTGATTTAAAATTGAAGCTGGTCGGAGATTTTAATATTTATAACGCACTGGCTGCAATTTCGTTGGGGTTTTCTCAAAATATAAGTTTGAATCAAGCTAAAAAATCGGTTGAAGAAGTAGCAATTATTTCCGGAAGAATGGAGGAAGTTATTTCCAAGCCCTTTAAGGTTTTTGTTGATTATGCGGTTACTCCGGACAGCTTGGAAAAGCTTTACTTGGAAATTAAAAAAATATTTCCCATAAATAATATTATTGCTGTTTTCGGTTCTTGTGGAGGAGGAAGAGACAATTGGAAGCGACCGGTTATGGGAAAAATTGCTGCAAAATATTGCGATAAAATAATAATTACAAACGAAGATCCTTACGACGAAGACCCTTACCGGATTTTATCAATGATAAAATCCGGAATTTCCAACTCTAAATTTCCAATTTCCAATTTATGGGAGATTTTGGACAGACGAAAGGCGATTGGAAAAGCGCTTGAATTGGCAAAGCCCGGGGACGTAGTTTTAATAACCGGAAAAGGCTCGGAGCCCTGGATGTGTTTGGCTAATGATAAAAAAATTCCTTGGGACGACAGGGAAATAGTTAAAGAAGAATTTAACTTAATTGGAGGTAAATAAATTATTTAAACATGATAGGCAAAAAAAACTTTATTAAAATAAATGATTATTTATGGCAAATAGACCGGTCTTTTCGTGCTGAAATGAGAGTTCCTGCCAGAGTTTACGCTTCTGAAAAAATGATAGATGATATTTTAAAAGATAAATCGATTGCTCAGCTGATAAACGGAACCGCTTTGCCCGGAATTGTTAACTATGGAATAGCTATGCCTGATTGCCATGAAGGTTATTCCGTGCCAATAGGTTTTGTAGGGCCGATAAGGTCCTCCGATGGCATTATATCTCCGGGTGCTTGCGGGTTTGATATTAATTGCGGAGTAAGACTGCTTAAGTCCGAATGGCAAGAGCATGAAATTAAACCTTTTTTGGAAAAATTGATTTTTGAAATTGAGAAAATTGTTCCCTCAGGACTGGGTAGGGGAAGAAAAATCAAGATTAGCATTAAAGAGGTTGATAAAATTTTAAACCAAGGAGCGGAAAGACTGATTGATCAGGGTTATGGAGAAAAAGCAGATATTGATCATTGTGAGTCTTTTGGAAGAATGGGCTGGGCCTGCTCGGAGACGGTTTCACTAAAAGCAAAAAACAGAGGCAGAGACCAGCTTGGTACCCTTGGAAGCGGAAACCATTTTTGCGAAATCCAAAAAGTAGTTGATATTTTTGATGAAAAAAAGGCGGAAACTTTCGGTTTATTTAAGGGTCAAATCGTTATTATGATACATTGCGGAAGCAGAGGGTTGGGTCATAAGGTTTGCAGTGATTATTTGGAAGAATTTATTCCTTTAATGAAAAATAAGTATAAGATCAATATTTCGGACAGAGAATTTGCTTGTGTTCCCTTTAATTCTTCTCATGGCCAAAAATATTTTCAAGCCATGGCTGCAGCTGCGAATTACGCATGGGCGAACAGGCAGGCAATAACTTATTTTATTAGAAAGGCATGGCAAAATATTTTGGAAAAAAAATATTCACTACCTGTCCTATACGATGTTGCTCATAATATTATTAAAAAAGAAAATTATTATATTGAAGGAAAAGAAACAGAGCTTATTGTTCATAGAAAAGGTGCAACCAGGGCCTTTCCTCCGGGTCATCCCGAGATTCCTTTGAGCTATAAAAATGTCGGCCAACCGGTTCTTCTTCCCGGCACAATGGGGACTTTTTCTTATATTATGGCAGGAACGGAAAAAGGTAAAAATTCTTTTTATTCAACCGCTCATGGGGCAGGTAGGACAATGTCACGTAAAGCGGCATTAAGAGCTATTTCTGGACAAAACGTAATAAATGAACTAAAATCAAAAGGTGTTATTGTTAAATGTCAAAATCAGCGTGGGATTGCCGAAGAAGCTCCTTTTGCATATAAAGACATAGAAGAAGTTGTTAGCGTGGTAGATAATGCCGGATTGTCCTTAAAGGTTGCAAAGCTTGCCCCTTTGGCTGTTATTAAAGGAGAATAAGCTAAATATTAAATGTTAAAAGTTTAAAAAAATATTTTGAACTTGTTTCAATTTTTGAACTTAATAATTATAGTTTTTCAAGAGGTCTATGGTAAAAAAGCTTCCCAAAAGCATCAGAAAATATATCAGGAAAGAAAAAGCCCGAATTCGCCGGGAGGTTTCTGATATTGAAAAACAAAAAAAATTGATAAACGAAATTTATCAAAAACTGAATTTAAAAACAAAAAAAGAACCTTCTGTTGAGAAAAAATCATCAGCGTAAAAAATATCAAAAATGAAAATAAAACTAAAAAAAAGACAAGAAATAAGCTTTAAAAAAAATAAATTTTATTTTTTGCCGTTTTTTTCCGGAGAAAAAATTAAATTCGACGGATTTGAAGACAAGAGCGATATTTTAAAAGAAGCTTCTTTAGTTAAAGAAGGGAAAAGTAAGATGTTTTTTTCAGATAACAGTGATTTTTATTTGGTAAATCTTGGCGAAAAAAAGAACTGGAATCAAAGAAAATTTTTGGTCAACCTAAGAAAAGCTGTTCTTGTTTTAAAAGAAAATAGGAACAAAGAAGCTGTTTTTGTTCTTGATCGGATTATTCCCGAAAAAGCCGATTTGCCCAATTTAACAAAACAGCTTTCGGAAAATATTTTATTGGCTTTTTATGAATTTGTCCGCTACAAAAAAAAGCCCAAAGAAGGCTGGCATAAAATTAATATTATTGAAATTGTTTGGCCGGATAATTTAAAATATCAAAAAGAGCTTGATAATGGAATAATAGTTGGCAGGGCGGTAAATTTTACTCGAGACCTTTCAAATACCCCCGGTAAAGATATGACTCCCCAAGGATTAGTTGAGGCTGCGAAAAAAGTTAAAAACGAAGGAAATAATATTAGCCTGGAAGTTTTTGATGAGAAAAAATTAAAAAAATTATCAATGGGAGGAATTCTTGGAGTTTCACAAGGAAGTGTACTTAAGCCCAGGTTGATAATTTTAAAATATTTTGGCAGAGCCAAAAGTAAAGAAATAGACCTTTCTTTTGTTGGGAAAGGAATAACTTTTGATACAGGCGGTCTCGATATAAAGCCCTTTGATTCAATGAAAGGTATGTATATGGATATGTCCGGAGGATCAGCTGTTTTAGGAGCTATTCTGGCAATTTCTAAAATTAAAATACCTTTAAATATTATTTGCTTGATTCCTGCTGTTGAAAATATGCCTTCCGGAGAAGCTTTAAGACAAGGAGACATTTTAAGGTCTTACAGTGGAAAAACAATTGAGGTGTTAAGTACGGATGCAGAGGGAAGGATTATTTTGGCTGATGCAATTTCTTACTCGATTAAAAATCATAAACCCAAGATAATTGTTGATGTTGCCACCTTAACCGGAGCATCCTTGGTTGCTTTGGGTTATCGGGCAACAGCCTTGTTTACAAATATTTTAAATACGGAAGAACTTATTAGAGTTGGTGAAGATTCCGGAGACTATGTTTGGCCCTTGCCTTGCTGGGAGGAATATGAAGAAGAAATTAAGGGAACTTTTGCAGATGTCGCCAACTTGGGTAAATATTTAAAACAAGGAGGTGCGATTAGTGGAGCTTTGTTTCTTAAGTATTTTGTGGAAGACAATCCTTGGATTCATTTGGATATAGCGCCGACAATGGCTTCGATTGAAAATCAGGGACTGGCAAAAGGGTCTACCGGCAGTGGAACAAGATATTTGATAAAACTTGCTCAAGATTTTCAAAAAATAGAAAAAAATCTATAGTTTTGTTTAAGCATTAAAGTACCTTAAGTCAATACTTTTATTTCAAAGACTTGACCATATAGGTGTTTTTTAATTTATAGCCCAGCTTTCTGAAATAATCTCTTGTTCCAACCGAAGAAATTACGCTTATTTCTTTGAGATTGAACTCTTTTTTTGTTATTTTTTCCGCTTCCAAAACAAGTTTTTTTCCCAAACCTTTATGCTGGGGAGCTTCTTGTTTTTTATTTATGGGAACAAGCTTTCCATATGTATGGATTTCCCTGATAATAGCTTTATTTTCGGAAGTTAAGCGGAGACGGAGCAAACTGTAAAGTTTTGTTCTTTGTTTGTTTTCAAAGCTTAAAAAAATTTCTTTCCCTTCGGATGCCCGATAATCTTCTCTCCAAAGTAAAACTTTTTCTTTTTTAATATATTTTTCTTTGACCTCGCGACATCTGATGCAGCGGCACGGCCTATCGTTAATGCAAAAAACTTTTTTATTTTTTTTTGCATCCTCACTAAGAATTTGCCGTAGGTTGGAAATTTTAGCAGGGCCTGAAACAATGGTTTTTGAGGGAATATCTCTACTTATTCTTTGTATTCTGACATAGCAAGGAATTGTTTTTTTGATTTCTCTAACAAGATTTATCAACTCTTTTTCGGTGTAAGGTTTATATTTTTTATCTTTCCAAAGATTATAAAGCGGAGCGTTTTTTAAAAGAGCACAAGGGTATATTTTTAAGAGATCCGGCTGAAAGTCCGGGTTTGAAAAAAGCTCGATAAACATTTTTTTGTCTTTGTTTGGATTTGACCCGGGTAAATTGGGCATTATTTGGTATAAAACCTTAAAGCCGGCATCTTTTAGCATTTTTGTTGCTGAGATTGTTTCTTGAATTTCGTGCCCTCTTAGATTTATTTTTAAAACATCGTTATTTATTGACTGGACCCCGAGCTCAACCATTGTTACTCCAAACATTCTCAGTCTTTCAATCTCTTTTTGATTGATAAAATCAGGCCTTGTTTCAATGGAAAGACCGACAACCCTGTGTTTGGCCTTTTCATTTTTTTTCTGTTCCTGACTAAGAGTTAAATCGGTTTTTTTTGTTTTGCTATTACATGCCCTAAAACACTGCTTAATAAAATTTTCCCGGTATTTCAAGGGATAATAAGACCAGGTTGCTCCAACAATTCTTATTTCAACCTTATCTGTGGGATGGCCTCCGTATTCCAGCATTTCAATTCTTTTACTTACTTGCAGATAGGGGTTGTAGTTTAATTTTTTAGCTCTTTCAACAGCAGGCTCCCCGGATAAATAGCTTTTGGGAATATTTTTTTCTTGAGGGCAATAAAGGCACTTGCCCGGACAAGGGTAGGGTTTTGTTAAAACAGACACATTGACTATTCCGGCAATGGACCGAATTGGTTTTGTTTGAAGTAAATGTTCAATTTTTTGCGACTTTTTAACTCTTTTTTTATTTAAAAGGCCGTGATAAGCTTTTAATAGATTGGCATTGCTCGGACAGGAAATTTTATGTTTTTTGGCAACCTTTCTTTTAATTTGGGCCAATTTTTCAAAATCTTGAGCATTGCTTTTGATTAATTCTTTAATTGTTTCTTCTAAAAAATTCATGAATTTAAATTATGCAAAAAAAATAATGGATCAAACCGAAAAAGATTACGATATTTTGGCACAAGACTATACAAGAACCAGATCTTTTATTCCGGACAATATCAGGGGCTTGGCTGATTATGTTTTAGAGGGAGAAAAAGTTTTGGATTCGGGTTGTGCCAGTGGCCGCTTTTTTGAGGTCTTAAAAGACAAAAAAATTGATTATTTTGGTATTGATATTTCCAAAGAATTGATCGAAATAGCCAAAAAAAGATATCCTCAAGCAAATTTTCAAGTAACTGACGCTTTAAACTTGCCTTTTCCGGATAATTTTTTCGATAAGGTTTTCAGTATTTCCGTAATACACCATATTCCTTCAAAAGAACTAAGAATAAGATATTTAAAGGAAATAGAAAGGGTTTTAAAGCCTGAAGGGCTTTTAGTTTTAAGAGTTTGGGACTTTTGGAGGAGAAAAGAGGGCAGAAAGCTTATTTTAAAATATTTTATTTTAAAACTTATCGGCAAATCAAAGTTGGATTTTTTCGATGTTTTTGTTTCTTGGAAAAATTCGCAAAAAGAGGTTATTGCTCAAAGGTATTTTCATTGCTTTACCAAAAAAAGCCTTATTGGCTTGGCAAAAAAAAGCGGTTTTAGTTTGGAAAAACTTTGGCAGGACGGGAAAGACCCAAGGACCAATATTTATATTATAGCAAAAAAGCAGCCTTTGTGAATAAACTGGGGAAAAAGAGTTAATGCTTAAATTTGACAAATTTTTCTTTTTCTTTAAATTGATAGTTGAGGGGGTGAGGGTTTTTTTGCCCAAAAGGACAAGTTATTTTTGATAAAGGAGACTATAACAGCAGCTGCCCAGTATGTCCACCTGGACTTGAGTTAATGTCAAGTTTGTCAGAAATAATTCCTCCTCTTTAAAAGTTCCGCGCCCTTTTTTGGGCGCGGGATTTTTTGTTTTTTGATACATTTAATTATGTTAAAATAAGCTAAAGGTCATTTTATTAAAACAAAAAAACAATTTTATTTTTTAAAATTATGCCTAAAAAAATATCCAAAGAAAAATTGATAGGAAAAATATCGCATTATTTCAATAATATTAAAGTGGCTGTGATTGATCTTTCGGGCAAACTTGAAGCAGGGGATAAAATCAGGATTGTTGGTGGTGAAACCGATTTTAGCCAAAAGGTTGGCTCAATGGAGGTTGACCATAAAAAAATAAAAAAGGCGAAAAAGGGAGATTCTGTCGGAATGAAAATAAAAGAAAAGGCAAGAGAGGGTTATAAAGTTTATAAAGTTGAATGAAGTTTGTTGCTGATTTTCATATTCATAGTAAATATTCCCGGGCAACTTCCAAAAACATGGATTTGGAAAATCTTGATAAGTGGGCGAATATTAAAGGAATTAAAGTTTTGGGAACCGGGGATTTTTCTCATCCTGAATGGTTTAAGTCTTTAAAAAAAGATTTGGAGCCGGCTGAACAGGGATTGTTTAGGTTGAAAAATAAAAAATCGGAAACCCGTTTTCTTTTAACCGCGGAAATAAGCTGTATTTATTCCGCTAAAAACAAAGTCAGAAAAATTCATCTTTTGATTTTTGCACCCTGTTTTACTATTGTAGAAAAAATTAACACCCAGCTTGGTCGGATTGGTAATTTAAAATCCGATGGCCGTCCGATTCTCGGGCTTGACGCAAAAGAGCTGGTTAAAATTGTCTTTAATATTTCAGAAGACTGCCTGGTTGTGCCGGCCCATATAATGACTCCTTGGTTTTCTTTATTCGGTTCAAAATCGGGCTTTGATTCTTTGAAAGAATGCTTTGAAGAATATTCAAAATATATTTTTGCCGGAGAAACAGGGCTGTCCGCCGACCCGGCCATGCTCTGGCAAATGCCGGATTGCCGGAAAATTTGCCTGATAAGCAATTCAGACGCCCATAGTCCTGCCAAGATTGGCAGAGAGGCAAATGTTTTTAATACGAAAATCAGCTATAAAGACATAGTCCAAGCAATAAAAAACAAAGATCCAAAGCAATTTTTATACACAATTGAGTTTTTTCCGGAAGAAGGAAAGTACCACTTTGACGGTCACAGATCTTGCCAAATTATTTCTTCTCCCAAACAAACCAAAGAGTATAGCGGAACCTGTCCGGTTTGTGCAAAACCTTTGACTGTCGGAGTTTTAAACAGAGTGGAAGAATTGGCAGATAAGCCCGAGGGTTTTAAGCCGGCAAACAGTATTCCCTTTAAAAGTTTGGTTCCCTTAGAAGAAATAATAGCGGACGCTCTTAATTGCAATACAAAAACCAAGGAAGTGGAAAAAAGATATGAAGAATTGATAAAAAAAGCCGGTCCGGAATTCAATATTCTCCTTAATGCTTCTATGGAAGAGTTGGAAAAATCAACCCTGTTTGATATTGCAAATTCAATAATTAAAGTAAGAGCAGGGGATGTTTTAAAAGAGCCCGGTTATGACGGAGTTTTTGGTAAAATTAAAGTTTCATCTTTTAAAAAGAAAGGTAAATTATTCCATCAAAAAACATTATTTTAGTTTGGATTATGCAAAAAATTATTGATAAAATTTTTAAGCCCAAGTATCCTTTGAAATCAGCCGGCCGAAGCATGATAGCTAATGTCCCGAAAGTATTGCCCGAAGAGAAGATTTTAGATGTCAGAGAAAAGCTTTTTAATCAAGCTAAAGATTTTGAAACCCTAAATTATATTTATGTTACTGACAAAGAAGATATTTTGGTCGGTGTTTTTTCCCTAAAAGATATTTTTCGCCAAGCGGAAGATACTGTAGTTGAAGATATAATGGTTAAAAAAATTATTAAAGCCCGGCCCGAGATCGAACAGGAAAAAATCGCTTTTTTAGCCTTAGAACACAACTTAAAGGCTATTCCGATAGTTGATGGGAAAAATTTATTTTTAGGAGTTGTTCCGTCCGATATTATTTTAAAAATTTTGCACTCTGAAAATATTGAAGACGTTTTAAAGTTTGCCGGTATTGCAAAGTATAATGAAGGTTTTGCCGGTAAAATTTTTCAGGCCTCACCAAAAGTCTTAACAAAATTAAGGCTTCCCTGGCTTGTTTTAGGACTTTTTGGCGGTCTTTTTGCAGCTCAAGTTGTTCATTTTTTCGAAAGCACGCTAAGAGATCAGTTTATTTTAACGGCTTTTATTCCCCTAATTGTTTATATGGCAGATGCTGTTGGAACTCAAACCGAGACATTGTTTGTCAGGAGTCTGGTTTATCAGCTGGATTTTAGAAAATATTTTCTAAAGGAAATAAAGGTCAGCCTTATTATTGCCTTTGTTTTGGGAATTTTACTCGGTTTAATTTCTTATCTGATGTTTAGCCTTTTAAATATAGGTATTATTTTAGGGGCTTCTCTTTTCTTTACCATTGTCAGCTCTTTTATCTTGGGAATTATTGTTCCTTATCTTTTCAATAAATTAAAAAAGGACCCGGCTATTGCTTCGGGCCCTATCGGAACAATCATCAGAGATGTGCTGAGTTTAATTATTTATTTTTCGATTGCCACTTTTCTTCTTAATTTTTTTTAAAGCCAATTCTTTTCTAAGTTCGCCCAAAGCCTTTTTAGGAGGTATTTTTTTGAGCACTTTGCCTTTTTTAAAAATTAAGGCAGCTTTTTTTATTCCGACAATTGCCAGGTCCGCTTCTTTTGCTTCGCCCAAGCCGTTAACAATACATCCCATTATTGCTATTTTAATGGGCGTTTCCATTTCTTCCGTTATTTGTTCAATTTTTTGAGAGAGTTCAATTACGTTAATTTCACTTCTGGCACAAGTCGGACAACTGACAATTTTTGCGCCTTTTTCTCTTATTTCCAAGCTTTTAAGAATTTCCCAACCAACCCTTATTTCTTTTACCGGATCGGCACTCAAAGAAACTCTTATTGTGTCTCCAATGCCTCCCAAAAGCAGATGACCTATGCCAACAGCCGACTTTATTGTTCCTGAAACTTCGGTTCCCGCTTCGGTAATACCCAGGTGAAGAGGATAGTTGGTTTTTAAAGAAAGCATTTTATAAGCACTGATTGTTCTTAAAGCATCAGGTGCCTTAAGAGAGATTACCAATTCATAAAAATTTAAATCTTCCATTAATTTAATGTTTCTTAGTGCTGACTTAACCATCATCTCGGGAGTTACTTGGTTGTGCTTAATTAAAAGATCTT
The DNA here is from genome assembly GCA_003556525.1 of Candidatus Nealsoniibacteriota bacterium. Classification (GTDB taxonomy): domain Bacteria; phylum Patescibacteriota; class Minisyncoccia; order Minisyncoccales; family RBG-13-42-11; genus CSSED10-83. Next base: position 14,485 of record PWRH01000095.1, on the reverse strand, counting down.
TCTCCAAGGACCCGCTGTTAATACCGATTCTTATGGGGATTTTTCTTTTTTTTGCCCGGCCAACTATTTCTTTCAGTTGATTTTTGGGGAAATTTCCCGGATTTATTCTTATTTTATCCGCACCTTGCTCAATTGATTCGATTGCCAATTCGGCTGAAAAATGAATATCCGCAACCAAGGGGATCTTGATTTGTTTTTTTATTTTTGAAATATTTTTGGCTGATTTCAAATCAGGTACTCCGACTCTTACTATTTCGCAGCCGGCCTTTTCAAGACTTTTGATTTGTTTGATTGTTTTTTCAAAATTGGAGGTTGGCGTATTTGTCATTGATTGGACAAGTATCGGAAAGTTTCCGCCTATTTTTTTATTGCCGATCTTTATTATTCTTGTCTTTTTTCTTTTAATTTTCATTATATCTTCAGTAAATAATTTTTAATTTTTTCAATTTCAGTATCATTAGCTGACGTTCCGGACATCAGCCCTATTGAAGCATGCTTGTTTATTTTTTCTTTTTTTAACTCTTTTAAAGAATTTATCCAATAAACCGGCTTGCCTGATTTTTTTGAAATTTCATAGAGCCTTTTGGTGTTGGCTGATTTTTTAGACCCTATTATTAGAATTTGATCCGCTTTTTTAATAATTTGTTTTGTTTCTTTTTGCCTTTTTTCAACTTCAGGGCAAACCGTTTTAAAGTTTTTAATGCCGGGATTGTTTTTTTTCAAAATTTTAAAAATTTTTCTTACTTTTTTTAGGTTTTGAGTTGTTTGAGAAATTAAGGCAACTTTTTTATTTTTAAAAAAAGGAATTTTTTCCGCTTCTTTTTCGTTTTCTATTATTATACTTTTTTTTGCATACCCTTTGATTCCTTTTACTTCGGAATGTTTTTTTTCTCCAATAATAATTACCTGATAATCTTTTTCCGTAAGAGATTGGGCCAGCAACTGGACTTTTTTAACCAAGGGGCAAGTAGCGTCTTTTATTGCTACTTTGACTTTTAATTTTTTAAAAAAGGGCGGAATGCCATGGGTTTGAATTATTAAAACACCGGATTTTATTTCTTTGATGTTTTTTTTAAAAACCACTCCCTTTTTTAAAAAGCCATTAACAACATTTTCATTATGAATTAAGCTACCCAAAAACTGGACCGGCCTTTCTTTTTCTTTTAAGGTTTGCTTTGTAATAGAAATCGCTCTTTTGACTCCAAAACAAAATCCTATATTTTTAGCTGAAATTATTTCCATTGTTTATTTTAATCATTTAATCTTAGGTTGACAAGATTTATTTTCCACCTATAATTAAATATTAATTATCATTTCGGTCTTTTTTCAAAATGGCATCAAATTTTACAAATTATTTTGAGTTACCCTGGACAATTTGCTTTGTCGTTGCCTTGATTGGAAAAAAGGTTTTTTGAAAATGGGATTAGTGAGTTTTTAAAAATAACAAACATAAGATTTCTCTTCTAATCCCCTTAATTACAGGGGATTTTATAAAAAATATCAATAAATTATTTATTTTAATGACAGAAGAAAAAAGTTTTTATTTAACAAAAAAGGGTTTGGAAAAAATAAAGAAAGAATACGAAGCACTGAAAGGATTAAGGGCTACCAAGAGCAAGGGAGAATCTCCCGAAGTTTTACATTCCGAAGATCTTAATCCGGAATATCTTGTTTTTCAGGAAGATATGGTTTTTTTGGATTCAAAAATAGCTGAACTTGAAAAAGTTATGAAAAATGTCCGATTAATCGCTCCCCCCAAAAAAGAAGGTCAAAATCTTGTTGACTTGGGAGCAACCGTTTTAGTTGAAATAGACGGTCAAGACGATGAATTTACCATTGTCGGTTCGCTCGAAGCAAACCCTTCTTTGGGTAAAATCTCCAATGAATCTCCGGTAGGCAAGGCTCTTTTGGGGGCAAAAGTTAAAGACGAGGTTATTATATCTTATCCTGTTAAGACAACTTATAAGATTAAGAAAATAAAGTACCGTCTTTCTTAATTGATTTGTCAGGCAGCAGTTTGCATGAAAGCAAGCTGCTGTTTTTTAATTGAAAAAATTTGAATATTTTTTGAAATAAGATAAGATTAAAAAATGATTGGAATTAACAAGGTTATTAAAACTCTTATTTTTTCAGATTTTTTTCTCCACAGCGGTTGGGGTTTAATCGGACCGATTTTTGCTATTTTTATAACAACTCAAATTAAGGGCGGAAGTTTGATTATTGTTGGTTTTATTGCCGCAACCTATTGGATGATTAAATCCATTGCTCAGCCTTTTATTGCTCATTTTCTCGATATAACCAAAGGAGAAAAAGATGATTTTAAGTTTTTGATTTACGGAATGTATGTTGCCAACCTGGTCCCTTTGGGTTATTTTTTCGCTTCCGAGCTTTGGCATATTTTTTTACTTGAAATTATTAGAGGTTTGGCCATGGCTTGTGTTGTCCCAAGTTGGTTCGGTATTTTTACCAGACACATTGATAAGGGCTGGGAAGCTTTTTCTTGGAGTCTTCAAAGTACGGCAATCGGTTTTGCAGCCGCTTTTGCCGCTGCTTTTGGCGGAATAATAGCCAGCTTTTTGGGATTCAAAGCTGTTTTTATTTTGGTAAGTTTTTTTGGACTGATTTCCGCTTCATTTTTATCTTTGATTCAAAAAAATCTTTTTTCAAAAGAGCATTTTAAGCCAAAGTTTATTTCCGGAGAAAAACCGGAAAGCCAATTTTAATTTAAAGCCATGGACTTTGCCAAAAATCGTATTTTGGCCAAAATATTTTATGAAATAGCGGAGTATTTGGAAATGGAAGGAGTTGAGTTTAAGCCTCGAGCCTACCGAAAAGCAGCTTTTGTTTTGGAGGGCATGGAAGAAAATATTGAAAGTGTTTATGCCAAAGGAGGGTTGAAAGGACTTGAAAGCATGCCCGGTATAGGTAAAAGCATTGCTCTAAAGATTGAGGAGTATTTAAAAACAGGCAAAATAAGGCGCTATCAAGAATACAAAAAAAGCTTCCCCTTAAATATCGATGAACTTATTTCAGTTCAGGGAATCGGACCTAAAAAAGCGAAAACTCTCTATCAAAAACTCAAAATTAAAAATTTGGATGATTTGGAAAAAGCAGCTAAAAAAAACAAAATAGCTGCTTTGTTCGGTTTTGACAAGAAAACAGAAAAAAATATTTTGGAAAGCATTGCTTTTTTGAAAAAAAGCAAAGGAAGATTTTTGCTCGGAGAAATTTTACCTTTGGTTGAAGACATTTTAAAAAAGCTGAAAAAATTAAAGCAAGTTGAACAAATAAGCGTGGCCGGATCGGTAAGAAGAAAAAAAGAAACTGTTGGAGATGTTGATATTTTAATAACAGCTAAAAATCCTCAAGAAATAATGGGCTATTTTGTTCAATTGCCCGGGGTTGTTAAGGTTTGGATGAAAGGACCAACCAGATCTTCGGTAAGAATGGAACAAGGGTTTGATATCGACCTAAGAGTGGTTAAGAAAAAAAATTATGGTTCAACTCTCCAATATTTTACCGGATCAAAAGACCATAATATTGTTTTAAGAAAGATTGCCATTGAAAAAAAATTGAAACTTTCCGAATACGGCCTTTTTAGGGGGTCAAAAATGATTGCCGGATGGGATGAGAAAGAAATTTATAGAATTCTCGGACTTGATTGGATTGAGCCTGAACTTAGAGAAAACAGAGGAGAAATTGAAGCTGCCCAAAAAAGCGTTTTGCCCGAACTTATAACCGTTAAAGATATTAAAGGAGATTTGCATTGCCATTCTGATTGGAGTGGGGGAGAAAATACGATTGAGGAAATGGCTGAGTCGGCAATCGAAATGAACTACCAATATCTTGGCATCGCAGACCATACCAAATTTTTAAAAATTGAAAACGGGCTTGATGAAAGGCGGTTGTCTTTGCAAAAAAAAGAAATAGATAAAATAAACTTGAAAATAAGCAGCAGGAATTTAAATTTTAGATTGCTGCATGGTTGCGAAGCGAATATTTTAACTAATGGCTCAATCGACATTAAAAACAGTTTTCTTAAAAAAATGGATTTTGTTGTTGCCGGGGTTCATTCCGGCTTTAAAATGAGCAGGCAAAAAATAACCGAAAGGATAATTAAGGCTGTTAAAAATCCCGAAATAGATATTATTTCTCATCCCACAGGCAGAATATTAAAAAAAAGAGATGAGTACCAAATAGATTTTGATAAAATTTTAAGAGCGGCAAAACAATATAACAAAGCTTTAGAAATAAATTCTTACCCGAAAAGAATGGACTTAAACGATTTAAATATTTATCGGGCAAAACAGGCAGGAGTTAAGATGGTGATAAACTCAGATGCCCACCATAAAGACCAACTTGATTTTATTGGTTTTGGTGTTGGTCAGGCAAGAAGGGGATGGGCTGAGAAAAAAGATATTATCAACACCGATTCTTTTGAAAAATTATTAAAAAATTTCAGATAAGTTTTTATAAAATAAAAGCCATAGCTTTTATTTTACGCCAATAATTAAATTATGTTAATGGAAAAATCAGCCGGAGCGATTATTTTTTTTAAAGAAGATAAAAAAATTTATTATCTGGTTCTTTTGTATCCTTCCGGCTCAAGCGATCCGGTTAAAGAATATTGGGGTTTTCCCAAGGGGGGTATTGAAAAAAAAGAAACTGCTTATATGGCAGCCAAAAGAGAGATTGAAGAAGAAACAGGCCTGAAAGATATTGAATTTATTTCCGGGTTTAAGGAGGAAGAAGAATATTTTTTTTCAAGAAAAGGAGAAAAGGTTTTTAAAAAAGTGATTTTTTTTCTGACTGAAGCAAAAACCAAAGAAATAGAACTCTCATCAGAGCATCTTGATTTTAAGTGGCTTGATTTTGAAAATGCACTAAATAAGCTTTCTTTTAAAAATGCCAAAAAAATACTGATAAAAGCAAATAGTTTTATCAGTAATTAGGGTCTAGCTTTTTACCTCTTCAACTATTTTTTCGAAAACTTGAGGATGTTTTTTTGCCAAAGTCGCCAAAATTTTTCTGTCAATTTCAACTTCTTTTTTCTTAAGCCCGGCGATAAACCTTGAGTAAGGCATGCCTAATTTTCTGGTAGCGGCATTAATTTGGATTTGCCAAAGTTTTCTGAACTCTCTTTTTTTTGTTCTTCTGTCCCGATAAGCATATTCTCTGGCATGCATCAAAGCTTCTTTGGCTGATTTGTATTTTGATTTTCTGCCCCAGCGAAACCCTTTGGTTTCTTTTAGCGTCCTTTTTCTTTTTTTATGGGCTGTTTTACCCTTTTTTACTCTGACCATAATTTATTTTAAAAGTTTTTTAATTTTCTTGGATTCGGGCTCGGAAACCTTGACCCATTTTCTGCTTTGTCTGGTTTTTTTGCTTGATTTTTTTGCAAGATTATGATCAAGGCCGGTTTGCCTTCTTAATACTTTTCCGGTCTTGGTAACCTTAAATCTTTTTGTAATTGATTTTCTTGTTTTTTTCATTTTATTTTCGGATTTTTTATTATTCTTCTTTGCTGATTATTACGGTAAAGCCTCTCGGTTCTTTTTTCAGTTCGCGCTCTATTTTAATTGAAGTGTTTTCTTTTAAAATTTGAATAAATTTTTCTATTTTTTCTTTGGCAAAATCTTGAAGCGCCTTCTCTCTTCCCCTTAACGGCAATTCTATTCTTATTTTATTACCCTTTTTTAAAAATTTTTCAGACTGTTTGGCCTTTGTCTCCAAATCATGCTGGGAAATGTTAAAAGTGAGCCTGATTCCCTTTATTTCTTTGGTTTTATGCTTATGGGCCTCTTTTTCTTTCTTTTTTTCTTTATAAAGGTATTTTCCGTAATTGCCTATTTTACAAACCGGAGGATCGGCCTTTTCCGTAATTTGAATTAAGTCTAAATTGCGTTCATTGGCAATTTTAAGAGCCTCTTGTAGTGTGATTATTCCGATTTGATTTCCATCTTCATCAATCACTCTTAATTTCCCGGCTTTTATTTGGTTGTTTATAAGTAGTTTTTTTATCAAGTTTTTTAAAAATTATTAATTAAATGTGGAGATGGCGGGATTTGAACCCGCGTCTGAAACATTTTTTAAAATAATTCTACAAGCTTATCCTGTTTTTTTAAAAATAAAGAATTGAAACAGGAAAAATTTCTTTATTTTTGGTCCAATTTTTTCCAATAACGCCTTTGAACCGGAAAGCAGTTATTTCGTCCCGCTAAATATTACACCTGGGTTTTGCCTAGCGAGAATCAGCAAATCAGATGCCGCTTTAAGCGTAAGCTAAAGCGGGTTCTTGTTTGAATAAGTTTGCACTTATTTTTTTATTGGTTTTTACAAGCTCCAAAAAACTTGGCCTGCTTATTTTAATCAATGCTCCATCGAATCTTTTCATCCCCTTACTTTCAACTCTTTTTTAATACTTCTTTCAATCTCTCTTTTTTTGATTGATTCTCTTTTATCAAACTTTTTTTTGCCTTTTGCCGTGGCAAACTTTAGTTTTATTTTATTTTTTTTAATATACACCATTAAAGGCACCAAAGTCAAGCCTTTTTCTTTTGTTTTTCCGATCAGCTGTTTGATTTCATTTTTTTTTAAAAGCAGTTTTCTCGGCCTTTCCGGTTGGTAATTTTGAGGTGCATTTTTCGGCTGATAGGCCGGAATTTTTGAGCCCAGCCAAAAAACCTCCTGATTTTTAAGAGCAACATAAGACCCTGTCAAATTTACCCCCTTGGTTTTTATTGATTTAACCTCCTGCCCCTTTAAGACAATGCCGGCTTCAAATTTTTCCAAAATTGAATATTTGTAGTTTGCTTTTTTATTTTCCGCCAATATTTTCATACTCTTTTATTTTAGCAAAAACTAAGATAAACTGAAAATATATGATTAGGCAAAAAATCAAAAAAACAATTAAAGAATTAACCGGAATTGAAGCTAAGGTTGAAAGGCAAAACAATACCGAGTATGGTGATTATTCAACCAACCTTGCCATGGTTTTTGCCAAAAACTTTAAAAAAAATCCAATTGAAACCGCAAATTTGTTGGTTGAAAAAATAAAAAAATCAGACAAGGATATTTTTGAAAAGATTGAAGTGGCTCATCCGGGATTTATTAATTTTTTTATTTCAAAAGAATATTTTCAAAACCAAATTCATGAAATTTTAAAACAGGGAAAAGATTTTGGAAAAAACTCTTTATTGAAAGATAAAGTTAATGTTGAGTTTATTTCCGCAAATCCGACCGGTCCGTTAACTTTGGGAAACGGCAGGGGAGGTTTTTGCGGAGATGTTTTGGCAAATATTTTGGAGAAATCAGGTTGCCGGGTAACAAGAGAATATTATATTAATGATGTTGGCGAGCAGATTAAAAAGCTCGGTCATTCGGTTATCGGAGACTCAAACGCTGTTTATAAGGGAGACTATATTTATCAATTAAGAAATGAAATAAAAGAAAAAGACCCTGAAAAGGCGGGTGAACAAGCGTCAAAATACGTTTTAAAAAAAATGATAAAGCCTACAGTCAAAAAAATGGGGATAAATTTTGATGTTTGGTCTTCGGAAAAAGAATTGTATAAAAAAAATGAGGTGGAAAAAGCCCTGAACTCTCTTTTAAGAAAAAAATTGGCTTATAGAAAAGACAATGCCCTATGGTTTAAGTCTTCTTTTTTTGGCGATGATAAAGACAGGGTTTTGGTTAAAAGCAACGGCCAGTTTACTTATTTGGCTTCGGATATTGCTTACTTAAAAAATAAAATTAACCGTGGCTTTGACAAATTAATTTATTTTTGGGGAGCAGACCATCATGGTTATGTTAAAAGGATTGAATCAGCAGGCCGGTCATTCGGCCTTGATAGCGAAAAAATAGCTATTATTGTTATGCAGCTGGTTCGTCTTTTTGAGGGTAATAAAGAGATAAGAATGTCTAAAAGAGCGGGAAAGTATTTTACCATAGACAAGCTGATTGATGAGGTTGGGCTGGACGTAGCCAGATTTTTCTTTTTGACAAAAAGTCCGGAAACCCATTTGAATTTTGACTTGAGGCTGGCCAAAGAGCAGTCGGAAAAAAATCCTGTTTATTATCTTCAATATGCCTATGCCAGGATTTCGAGTATTTTAAGAAAAACAAAGGATGAGAAAAATTTATCGACAGCAAAAAATAAAAAACAACAAATTGATTATAAGCTGTTGAGTCACTCAAGTGAATTAAGGGTAATCAGGCAATTGATTGGATTCCCCGAAGTTATAGAGGATATTGGCAAAGACTACCAGGTTCAAAAATTACCCCAATATTCAATTGACCTGGCAGCTGATTTTCATCGCTTTTATTCTTCTTGCCAAGTGCTAACAAGAGACCAAGGACTAAGAAATGCCAGAATTAATCTTGCCTTGGCAACAAAAACAGTTCTCAAGAATTCGTTTGACTTAATGGGTATTTCTTCTCCGGAAAAAATGTGATTGATTAAGGCAACTAAAAATGGTATTTTTAATTCATGAAATTAAGAAATAAGTATTTTATTTTAAGGCACGGCCAAACTATTTATCAGACCGCTCTAAAAAGAGACGTTGTTTATCCTTGTTTTTCGAAAAAGCCGCCTGTTGAACTTACCTTAAAAGGAAAAAATCAAATTAAAAAAGCTGCTCAAAAACTTGAAAAAGAAAAAATAGATCTAATTTTCGCTTCTGATTTTTGGAGAACAAAGCAAAGCGCCAAAATTGTCAATGAAAAAACAAAAACAAAAATTATTTTTGACAAACGGCTAAGAGATCTTAGTTTTGGAACTTATCACGGAAGATCTAAAAAAGATTTTTATAAAGAATTTCCCAAGTTTTCGATGAAAAGATTCAGCCATGCTCCGGCTAAGGGAGAAAACTGGCTTGATTGCCGGCAAAGAATGGTTGGCTTTTTAAAAGAAATCGATAAAAAGTTTAAAGGAAAAAACATTTTAATTGTCAGCCATGGCGACCCGTTATGGCTTTTAGAAGGTGCAATAAAAAATTTGTCATTGGAAGAATTGCTTAAAATTAAAAAAGAAACAGGAATTCCTAAAACAGGAGAGTTAAGAGCCCTTAATTAAAATGGATAATTTTTCGGAAATAGAGAAAAAAATATTGAAATTTTGGGATGAAAATAAAATATTTGAAAAGTCGGTTAGAAAAAACAGACCGTTTTTTAGTTTTTACGACGGGCCTCCTTTTGCCACAGGCAAGCCTCATTACGGCCATATTTTAGCAACAACAATTAAAGACACTGTTTTGCGTTATTGGACAATGAAAGGGTACCATGTTCCGAGAAGGGTGGGTTGGGACTGCCATGGGTTGCCGATCGAAAACTTAATAGAAAAAGAATTAAAAATAAAAACCAAAAAAGAAATAGAACAGTTTGGTGTTGAAAAGTTTAACAGTCTTTGCCGGAGTTCTGTTTTCAGATGTGTTAATGATTTTGAAGTCACTCTAAAAAGAGTCGGCCGTTGGGCAGATTACAGTAATTCTTATTCAACTCTGGACAATAATTATATTGAGTCTGTTTGGTGGGTTTTTACCAGATTATGGGAGCAAGGATTAATTGCCAAAGACTATAGAGTCAGTCCGTATTGTTTCAGATGCGGTACGCCGATTTCAAATTTTGAAGTTAATCAGGGATATAAAGACGTTAAAACCGATTCAATTTATATTAAATTCAAAATTGAAAGCTCCGGGTTTGACAATACTTATTTTTTGGCTTGGACAACCACACCCTGGACTCTTCCCGGCAATGTTGCTTTGGCTGTTAATCCCAAAACCGACTATTTTTTAATTGAAGACGAAAGTAGGCAAAGATTTATTTTGGCAAAAGAGAGGCTTTCAATTATAAATTCAAAATACAAAAAAATTAAGCAGTTTAAAGGAAAAGAGTTGAGCGGTTTAAAATACAGACCTTTGTTTGATTATTTAAGCAAGGTAGAAAGAATTGAAAACGCTTTTAGGGTCTTGCCTGCTTCTTTTGTCTTGACTAATGAGGGGACGGGCATTGTTCATACTGCGGTTATGTATGGTCAAGATGACTTTAATTTGGGTAAAAAATATAACTTGCCGGCTTTTCATACCGTTGACCAATCAGGCAGGTTTAAACAAGAGGTGTCTGACTGGCAGGGCAGGCTTGTTAAAGAAACAGAAGATGAAATTACAAATAATCTTGATAAAAGAGGTCTTTTATATAAAAAAGAAACCATTACCCACTCTTATCCTTTTTGCTGGAGATGCGATGCACCTTTGCTTTATTATGCACTTGAAACATGGTATATATCCGTTTCAAAAATTAAAAAGAACTTAATTGAAAATAATAAAAAAATACGTTGGGTTCCCGGACATATAAAACAAGGACGTTTCGGCAAATGGCTTAAGGGTGCAAAAGACTGGGCTTTTTCCAGGAATCGTTTTTGGGGTGCTCCAATACCGATTTGGCTCTGCTCAAAACCCGAGTTATGTCAAAATATTAAAGTTGTAAGCTCGATTAAAGAGCTGGAAAAATTAAGCGGAAAAAAAGTTAAAGATTTGCACAGGCCTTTTATAGACAAAATTACTTTTAGTTGCAATAAATGCAAATCAAAAATGAAAAGAATAGAAGAGGTTTTTGATTGTTGGTTTGAGTCCGGTTCAATGCCTTATGCCCAATGGCACTATCCTTTTGAAAATAAAAAACTGGTTGAAAAAACATTTCCGGCGGATTTTATTGCCGAAGGACTGGACCAAACCAGGGGCTGGTTTTATACTCTTCATGTACTTGCCTCGGCATTAACTCTAAAAGACATAGGTCTTGGAAAAAACAAGCCTGCTTTTAAAAACAGCATTGTCAACGGCTTGGTCTTGGATTCGGAAGGCAAAAAACTAAGTAAAAAATTAAAAAATTATCCTGAAACAAGCGAAGTTTTTGAAAAATACGGAGCAGATTCTTTAAGGTATTTTCTTCTTTATTCAACCCCGATAGGCGAAGATTATCTTTTTTCAGCCAAAGGGGTGGAGTCGGTTTATAGAAACATTGTTTCAACTTTTTGGCACAGTTATTCTTTTTTTAATACTTACAAAGATAAAAAATTTAAACCCAAAAAAGGCTTTAAACCCAAGTCCAAACTTGATAAGTGGATTATTTCAAGGGTTTATTCAGCCAATAAAGAAGTTGCTTTTTGGATGGACAGATTTGACCTTACCAAGGCTGCCAGACCCATTGCTGAATTAATAGATGATCTTTCCAATTGGTATATCAGAAGATCCAGAAAGAGATTTCAAAATCCGGCAAGTAGCGGAGAAAAAGAAGATGCTTGCCAAACCCTTTATCTCAGTTTAGCTATTTTATCAAAAACAATAGCTCCGTTTATGCCCTTTATCAGCGAGCATGTTTATCGTTCGCTCGGCTTTGAGTCTTTCGAATCAATTCATCTTTGTTCTTACCCGGAACAGAAATCAAAACTTATTAATAAAAACCTTGAAAGCAAAATGAAAAAAACAAGAGAGGTTGTTGCTTTGGCTTTGGCACAAAGAGTTAAATATGGAATTAAAATAAGACAGCCTTTAAAAAAATTGACAATTGTTCCAAGAGAGCTTCAAAAAGAAAAAGAACTTTTGGAATTAATTAAAGAAGAGGTAAATGTTAAAGAAATCGGTTTTGGAAAAAAAACCAAGCTGGACACCAGAATTACATTGGAACTTAAAAAAGAGGGAATTGCCAGAGAAACTGTAAGGCAGATACAAGAAATGAGAAAAAGAGCTGGCTTAAGGCCTGAAGACGAGATTTTTGTCAGCTATTTTAGCGACAATGAGTTAAATAAAATTTTACTTGAAAAAGAAGGCTTTATAACCAAGGAGGCTAAAATTAAAAAACTGTCCTTAAACGATAAGCCGGAAAAAAATAATTTTAAGGCGAAAAAAGAAACGGAAATAGCCGGAAAAAAAATAATTTTATCAATTGAATTAGCCGGCTCTTAAAGAGTTTTTATGTTGTTTTTTTGGATTATAGTTTTTATTATCAGTTTATCTTTAACCATAAAATCAGCTGACTGGTTTGTTGAAAGCTCGGAAAAAGTCGGTCTGGCCCTAAAGATATCTCCTTTTATTATTGGCGTGACCATTGTTTCTGTTGGCACGTCTTTTCCGGAATTGGCTTCAGCTCTTGTTGCTGTCCTAAAAGGCACTGAAAGTGCCAATCAGATTGTTGCGGCAAATATAGTCGGCTCCAATATTACCAATATTTTTTTAATTGTCGGCCTATCCGCTTTGGCTGCCCGGGTTTTAGTTATCAGAAAAAGCTTAATTGACCTTGACGCACCTCTTTTGGCTGCAGCCACTGCTTTGTTTATTTTTGTTGCTTGGGACGGAGTAATTGTCTTTAGCGAGGGGATTTTACTTTTAAGCGCTTTTTTAATTTATCTTTTGTATGTTGTTTTTCAAAGGAGAGACGAAATTCTTACTCCTGAATTGACGGAAGTTTTGCCCGACGGTGTGGAATTTAAGATTTTACCCTCAAGAGTTGAAAGAAGAAGAAAAAAAGGGCTGAAAAAGCCCGAGTCCGAATTAAACTTTAAAGTTATTGTTTTGTTGGTTTTGGGTGTAATCGGGCTGGCTCTCGGAGCAAACTATACGGTTGAATCGGTTTTGGAGATTTCCGAAATATTAAACATACCTTCCGCTCTAATTGCCATTACTGCTATAGCTTTTGGAACCTCTTTACCCGAATTAATAGTTTCCGTAAGATCCGCTTTAAAGAAAAAATATGAAGTTGCCCTGGGAAATATTTTCGGCTCGAATGTTTTTAATATTTTGCTGGTAGCGGGCCTGCCTGCCTTAATAAAACCTTTATCAATAGACAACAACACTTTTTTAATCGGTTTACCCTTTTTGGTCGTAGCAACACTTCTTTTCATTATTTCGGGAATTTCGCGTAGAATTCATCTCTGGGAAGGAGCAATGTATTTTCTGCTCTACGTTGTTTTTATAGTTAAAATATGTGCTTTGTTTTAAGCCTTAAATTGTGATATTCTTAAAAAATGGAAGAAAAAAATATTCAACCGGAAAAAATATCGTCCTCCGAGCCCGGAACAGAGGTTGAGGCTTTGCAAAAAAGGGTTGAAGAGCTCGAATCACGCCTAAAAGAGCGCTTGCCGGCAGCTCCGGAACAGCAGGAAAAAATAGCCAGGCAAGAAATCAAAGGCTACTTAAAGGAGCTTCAAAAAATTTCAAGTACTGCCTCTCCTTTGGCAACTCGCGATGAAGTAAAAGAAATTAAAAGGTTTCCTGCCAGCCAGCAAGTAGGTGTTTTGGTTTCTTTGGCTTTTGAAAAAGGAATTGAAAAGGCGATTACAATTGCCAAGGGTTTGAATAACCCGGCTATTTTGGATGAATTTCACGATATTTTAATCGACCAGCATTACGACAGCTTGGTAAAAAAAGGCATTATAAAACCGAAATAAAAACATTATGGAGCTTTCAAATATTTATTTGGCAATAATTTTAACCGGAGCATTAGCGGTTATTTTTTTAATTTTTTACGTTTTTTTTCTCAAAATAAAAGAAAAAACATTTTTAAACAGAAGCATGAATTTGGTGCTTTTTTCAGTTGCCCTGCCTCAAAGAATTGAAAAAGACAAACAAGTTTCCCTGGAAGAGTTTTTAAAAACAAGCCAGCAATTTTATTCTTCTTTGGCAGGAATAAAAGAAAGTGATTCTTTAAAAAAGATTTTTTTTGGCAATCCGGCTATTGTTTTTGAAATTGCGGTTCATCGGGTTGGAGAACAGATTCATTTTTATTTTGCCTGCCCCAGAAATATAGCTTCAATGGTTGAGAAAGAGGTTTTGGGCTTTTGGCCCAAAGCCCAAATTCAACAAACTTCCGATTATAATATTTTCAATCCGACCGGTTTTTCAGTAGCTGCCAGTGCTTGCCTTAAAAAATCATTAGCCCTACCCTTAAAGACTTTTCAGGATTTTGGAACAGACCCTTTGTCTTCGATTACCAGTGTGCTTACCAAGCTGGCTAAGGAAGACGAAGGTGCAGCCATACAAATTTTAATCAGACCGACCAGAAAACCTGTTGAAAAAATAGGTAGAAAAATGATTGACTCTATCTATAAATCAATAAAAAAACCTCCGGATTCAGCCAAACCCTCGGATCTTTTAAAAAAAGAAAAAGAACCTCAATTGCCAACCGAAATTAGTCCAAACCAGCAAAAAACAATTAATGCAATTTCTGAAAAAATTTCCCAGCCTCTCTTCGACGTTAATTTACGGGTTTTGGCTTCTGCTCCGACAAAAGAAAAAGCGGAGCAAATACTCTTGGGTTTAAAAAGCGCTTTTGACCAGTTTAGCCATCCTCTTTTCAATCAAATAGTTTTTCGGAAAAATTTTTTGGCAAAAAGCCTTAAAAAAAATTTTTATCTTTTTTCTTTTAGAATTTTTAACAATTCCGAATCAATGGTTTTATCAGCAGCGGAATTGGCCGGAATTTTTCACTTTCCTTC
>PWRH01000060.1 GCA_003556525.1 Candidatus Nealsoniibacteriota bacterium | reverse complement strand
TGTTTTGAATTTTCAATCATTTCTATAAGTTCGGCATTTTTGGAATTTTCTATTAATTTTTGGATATCTTGATAAAAATTTTTTACATTCCCATAAGCAATAAAAGACACTGCCAATGTAAATATAGCAATTATTAAAACGCCTGTTTTTGTTTCTATTGTTTTATTCATGCTCGTCTTCAAGGTTAACCTCTTTTTTTATTTCTTCAAATTCATTTTCCACCTCTTTCAGCCTTTCTTTACTGGCCTTAATAAGAACTGCAGCCTGCTTTACTTTTTTTAAGCCCTCCTCAACATCAACCTCTTCTTGGGCCTCAAACCATTCGGTAATTTTTGAAAGATTTTTAAGGTTTTCGCTTAAGTTTTTAATATTATGTTTTTCTTTAGCCATAATTTTTAAATTTTTTTGTTTATTTTTTTAACCTCCGAAACAGCTGTTCCGTCAGCAAATTGAACATTCAATTCTTCCTTTATTTTAATATTTTTTACGCTTTTTATCAATTTATTGTTTTGTCGCACAATGCTATAGCCGAGATTAAGCCGAGTTTCCGGATTATGTAAATAAATAACTTTTTCAGAGTAATTAAGCTGCTCTTTTGTTTTTGTTAAAAGATAATTAAAGCCTGAAAGTGATTTTTTTAATAAATTATTCAATTCAACCCTATTGCCATAAATGCCGGACTTAATTTTTTCAAAATAGTTTTTAAAAATAATTTTAGCTTGCCTGTGTTTTTCAAAAATTGAATTTTTTACTTTGTCGATTAAATTTATTGATTCATTTATTAAAAAATTTGTGTTTGTTAGGGATTTTTTAAAAGAGTTAATAATTATATTTTTTTCTTTTTCCAAAAATAAGGCTGTTTTTTGCCATGATTCGCTTAAAATAATTGCGGCAATACTTGGGGTTGAAACCGAGCGATCGGCTGCCAGGGCTACCAAGGGTATATCTTTATCGTGCCCTATTGCGGCAATAACAGGCAAGGGAAATTTTGCAATCTCTTTAACCAATAGTTCGTTATTGAAAGACTGTAGTGATTCGAAGGAGCCGCCTCCCCTCATAATAACCAAAACTTCTATGTCCTGTTTTTTCATTGTTTTAACCGAAGCTAAAAGGTCGCTAATTGCAGCCTGGCCTTCTACACGAGAGTCAATCATTTTAATTTTAAAACCGAATCTTCCCAAGTTGTTTAAAAAATCAGCCATAACAGCCCCTTGTTTTGAAGTAATTATGCCTATTTTTTGAGGATATTTTGGAATATCTTTTTTTTTGTCTTGGTCGAATAACCCTTCTTTTCCCAGTTTTTCCTTTAATTTTTCATATTCTTTTTTTAAGACACCTTCTCCCATAAATTCAACGGTATCCGCAATAAAAGAAATCCTACCTGTTTGTTTATATATATTGGGGCAGCCGGTTGCAATAATTTTATCCCCTTCTTTCATTTCTATGCCGAATAATTTATATTTTGATTTCCAAACAATACAGTTGATTGTGCTTTGGTCATTTTGGTCGCGTAAAGAAAAATAAACATGACCGCTTGGGTAAATGTCTATTTTTCCGATTTCACCGACAATTTTTGCCGTGAATTTTTTTAAGTTTTCGTTCAGAATTAAAATATATTCCGATATGGAAAAAATTTTTTCTTCCATTGTATAAGAGTTATTTTTCAATATTTTCTATTAAAACATTTTTAATAACTATGTCTTCAAGTGGTTTATCTCTGCTGTCTCTTGGTGTTTTGGATATTAAATCCGCAACTTCTTGGCCCGATATTACTTGGCCAAAAATAGTATATAGGGGAGGCAAGGGGTTGTCTTCAACCATAATAAAAAACTGGCTGCCTTGAGTGTTTGGTCCGCTATTAGCCATGGCAACAACTCCTTTTATATAGCCTTGCTTATATATCTCGGAATTCGGGTTTATTTCATCATTAAATGAATATCCCGGACCGCCTGTTCCTGTTCCGGTCGGGTCACCACCCTGAATCATAAATCCGTCTATTACTCTGTGAAATATTACTCCGTTATAAAAGTTTTTGTTGGCGAGATCTACAAAGTTTTGGACAGTATTTGGCGCATCACTACTATATGTTTTAAACTGTATATCTCCTTTTGTTGTTTGTAGTGTAATTATGTAGTCCATATTTTTTTCATTAATAATTTTATCTTCTTCGACTTTTTTCTCCGGAGGTTTTATTGCTGCCGTGCCTTCTTTTAAGGAAGCCGGGCCCTCTTTTACCATTTCTTCGCTTATTTCATTATTTTTTAAAAGAGCAAATATTGGAATAGTTATTAAGGCAACAATACCTATGGTAATTAAAATATTTTTCATATTTTTTTGTTAATTATTATTTTGTTTTTTTGCAAAACTCTTTTATGTTTTTATAGGTGCGATCTTCGACTAAAGAATTTGAGGTTATTCCCTGCTCTTCTTTTTCTTTTACTGCTTGGTCGATAATAAAAATAAGCTCTTCGCATTCTTCGTCCTTATTTGGTATTTCTTTAAATATTTCTCGGTATAGATTAAGCTGATCTTTGATTTGTTCTAAAAAAATTGCCTGAAGAGGGTGGTTGGCCAATCTATTACGTAATTCTTTTTTTTCTTCCATTGGTCCGTTTGTTTTTTCGAGATTTTTTAATTGGGCGAAAAGATCAAAAAGCTCATCAATGTTTTTTCTTTCAGCACCGATAACAACAGGCAATAAATTTTCAATTTTACCTTTTTTTTCACCGAATATTTGAGAATTAAAATATTTAACACCCGGAGGATTTGCCGTATTTTTAATTTTTTTGATATTTCTTTCTATTTTTCTTTGAATGACTTCAGGACTTGAAGAGGTTGAAGCATCTACTGCAAAAGCAATTCTTTTAACTTCTTGACTTTCATCTTCGTCAGCCACAATTTCCACAACAAAATCAGTACCGTTTATAATGTCGTCAAATTCCGATGTGCGGGAAATCATTGCATTTTCTCCAAACCACTGACCGTCATGCGCCTGATCCGCAACAACAATTTCAAACGCTTGCGCTCTTTTTGCGTTTCTTTCCGAAACCTCTCTTTCATCCTTATCCATATTATCTATTTTTCTTCTTATATCTTTTTTACGGAACTCCAGCTCTGTTAGGTCTTTTGCTATTTCCTTTTTGCTATAAATATCTATAAAGTCGCAAGGATTTGGCCTTTCCAGATTTTTTCCGTATTTTAAAATATTTTCAATATCAATCTCTTCTTCTGTCTCATGAGTTTCTTTGTTTTTGTAGGGATTAGTTATAGGAACTTTTTCAAACATTTTTAAGGTTTTTTTATCAAAGAATTAAATATTTTTTCATTTAAAATTATATTTGCCACGTGCTCTTTGAGTTTTTGAATGTCGGGAAAGCCCGCCCCCTTATTATAAAACTTATCTAGATAATCGTTTACCTCCTTATCTCCAACCTCTATTTTTTCTTTTTTGGCAATTTCTTGCAAAACAAGACCCATACTTATTCTTTTTCTGGCACTAATTCTTAATTCTTCTTTAAAATCATTTTCACTTTTTTTCGCTTGTTTCAAATATTCTTCAAAAGTTAAATTCGATTGCAGAATTTTTTCCTTAAATTCGGTAACCATGTTTTCTATTTCCTTTTCAATCATTGATTCCGGGATGTCTATTGAAGACTTATTTGCAATTGCTTCAACTATTTTTGCTTTTATTCTTTCCTTTTCCCTGTTTTCTTTTTCATTCTTAATGTTTTCTTTTATTTTTTCTCTAAGATCTTTTAGGTCTGAAAACATGCCCAATGATTTTGCAAACTCATCATTCAGTTCCGGGATTTCCCTTTCCTTGACAGAGTTGATTTTGACCCTGAATTCAACCTTTTTTTTATCATTACCTGAAAGGTCGGTTTCGAGAAAAAAAGTTTTTGAATCACCTTCTTTTAGCCCGACCAATTCTTCTTCAAATCCCTCAATCATTCTTTTTTTTCCCAAAATAATATCTAACTTTTCAGCCTTTAGGTTTTTTTGCTCAACTCCGTCAATTAATCCTTGAAAATCAATCGATACCTCGTCTCCTATTCGGGCGCTTCGAGAAACCGTTTTAATTTTGGCCCTTGATTCTTGTATTGAGGCCAAGGCCTCATCAACCTCTTTTTCCTCAACACTAACTTCTTTTTCATTTTTGCTTTCTTCTTCAGCTATTTTTTTATAATCAGGCAAGGTTATTTCGGGAAAAATTTCAATAATAATTTTATATTCAAGTGGTTTATTTATTTCTATTGACTCAATTTTAATTTCCGGTGGTGCAACAACGGAAAAACTATTTTCTTCCATAACTTTGAAATAGCTTTCTTTTATTGCCAAATTACAAGCTTCTTGCCAAATAATTTCTTTACCGAATTTTTCTTCAATTATTTTTTTAGGGGCTTTGCCCGGTCTAAACCCTTTGATTGTTTTTTCAAAAGAAATTGTTTCTGTTGCTTTTTGAATGTGTTTTTCTATTTCAGGCAAAGGCAAAACCACTGTTATTTCTTTTTTTGTTGCTGATATTTTATTGATTTTGATTTCCATGTTTAATTAAAAATTATTAATACAATTTTCAGCCTCTTCTACTATTTTTCTCATATATTTTACAGCCTTGACCGGATTTTTTCCTATGGCTGTTTCTTCGGAAAGCATGGTTGCCGAAGCGTTTTCAAAGACAGCATTGGCAACATCCGAAACTTCCGCTCTTGTTGGTTTGGGGTTTTTTGTCATTGATAAGAGCATTTCTGTGGCAACGATTAAAAATTTACCTTCCTTCAATGTTTTTTTAGAAAATCTTTTTTGAAGACAAGGAACTTTTTCCAGAGAAACAGCTATTCCCAAATCCCCTCTGGCAATCATTGCACCCCAGGAAATACCAAGTATTTTGTTGAAATTTTTAACTCCTTTTTCGGACTCTATTTTAGCTATTATTTTTGTTTGAGGCAAGTATTTTTTTATTTTTTTAAACTGATTTACTGATTCCGCAAAAGAAAGAGCGATTAATTCAGGCTTATATTTAATAATCTTTTCTACTTTTTCAGGAGAACGGATATCAAAAATTATTTTAATCCGCTTGGCATTTTTAATTTTTTTAAGGCTTTCAAAAATAAAAGAGTGTTGTTTTTCATTACTGTAGGCGGTATTGATTCTGATAAAATCAGTTCCCTCATGAATAATTGCTTTAAAAGTTTTTTGGTTTAAAGAGGCCGGTCCAACCGTTGATATTATTTTGGTTTTTCTTTTTTTCATATTTTTATTGGGTTAAATTTAAATTATTATCAAGCCATAAAAGAATTTTTTTTAACTCTTCTTCAGAGTCGCTGGAATCAACAACAGCAATAAATATATTTCTTTTTCGCGTACTGTTTTCGTGGCTCAGCTGTAAAACCGTAAAGAGCGACTCTTTTTCATCTTCCATTGTTTTAAATTTTCTACCGGTATTGAAAATAAATCCTCTGTATTGATGAATGTAGCGTATCATTTTGGCAGCATCTCTAAGGGCGGTTATGTTTTCATTTTGTTCAAAGGTTAGACCGTTAAAAGTTGTGTTGTTCATTCCAATGGACCGTGACTTTTGATTCATTTTGGATACGAAAATATCCGGAGTAAAAAAACGGCTTAAAACCGAAGCAGCTTCTTTTGAGGAACTTAAAAGTAGAGGCCTAAGAAGATCGTTAACTCTGTAGCTAAACCCGGGTTTAATTATATTTTCTTTAAAGTCTTCAATCATCCAGTTTCTGGCAATAATTCTTTTTTCCGAACTAACTATTTCACTTGCGGTAAGCGCCATCATAACATTATTCATTGGTCCGGCATAAACCTGAGAGTCAATTTCTTTAGCCAAAAGAAGTTCTCCGGTATCTATGTCGGCAACCATAAAGGAACTACTTTGAATGTCCGGAGAAGTAAGTTCTTTTTTTGTCGGAAGCAATGCCGGCAAAGGAGGAGTTGCTTTTTCTTCAAAAACCAAAACAGGCATGCCTCTTTTGGCAAAATCAAAAAGAATAATTGCATCCGATGTTTTTAATCTTACACAACCGCCGGAAGGACCGATCGGAAGCGCTCTGCCGAAATTATCATAAGGCCAGCCATGAATAAAAAAATTACCATAAAACTGAATGGCATAAGGTGCCCAAACATTTGCAATCGTAGAAAAATGATTAACAACCTTATCTCCCACATAATAAGATCCAGGCGGAGTTTCCCACCATGTCCCGACCCTGCCTTTGCTTTGAACAGGAAAAGTTTTTAATAGCTCCCCTTCTTCATACAAAAAAAGATTCATTTTTTTTAAGTCCAAATAAATAAAACTTTGCTTTTCTTTAACCAAGTCATCTTTTTTACTGTTTATTTTTTCTTTAACATAATCTTCAAAACCGTATTCTTTTTGGTTTTCAGAAACATCAATGAAAGATTTTTCCGGCGGAGCGTAATAAAAATATATATTGGGCTCGAATTGACGTACTTCGTTTAAAACAAATAAAAAGCCCGCCAAAAGTACCAAAAAAGAGGTAAAGATAAATATTTTTATATTCCTCAAATAAAACTCATCCATAAAAAATTATTTTTCAAAAATCCCTTCCTTTTCTAAATTTTTTCCATTAAAATCAATATTCCACCTGATTGCTTTTTTATCATAGCTACTGGATATAAATTCCAATTTCTCTCCTTTTTCAATCCATTTAATATTTCTAAAATCAGGCATAAGCTCAGCATAAATTTCGCTTTGATAGTTTGCATCTTCTTCTTCCATTAAAGCTTTTATAATATCATCATCAGAAAGAGTAAATTCTTTTTTCATTTCCAAAATATTGTCAACAGACAAATAATCTCCGGCCGATCTGGCAGTATCCAAAATATAGGCAACATGGGTTTCTTTTGGTGACCAAATTAAGGCCCTGATTCCTCCAATATTTTTATCTTTAACCAGGCTTATTTCCTTTGTTTTAATATTAATTTTTCCAACAAAAGAAATATTTGTTGCTACCGCATAATCATTAACCGAAAAAGCCAAAAAATTATTACTTGGAGAAATAGCGGCAGTATTGTCAAAAACATAAAAATATTCGGGATTAACTTCTCTTACTTCTCCAAAAGCAGGCCTTGTTTCAAAAATATTGTCCCAATTTTCTTTGGCCCATTTTTGAAATTCAAAAATATCGTATTCAAAAATTATTTCATTTTTTTCGTTTAAAATTTTTATTTTTTCGCCATTATTGGTATACTCAATTGTTTTTTCTTCAACCGAAGGATAAAAAAAATAAACAATTATTCCAATTGCTACGATAAAAATTAAAAAAACAATTATTTTTTTCATATTTTAAGCTATTCTTTTACTTTAACACAAAAGCTTAAATAATAAAAAAACACGCTTTTTGATTTAAAAAGCGTGTGTTTATTTTTTTCAATTATTTTGTTAGAAAGAACAATTTTTAAATTTTGCATAAAAAGAAAGTTT
>PWRH01000024.1 GCA_003556525.1 Candidatus Nealsoniibacteriota bacterium | reverse complement strand
GGAAAAACAAGAGAAGAAAAAAAACCAAAAAAAATTTTTTAAACTTAAAAATAAACATTTCTTTTTCTTTGGAAATATTTATAAATTTCACCACTCCACAAAACCAAAGAAGAAAGTAAAACTACGATCAGAAATTCAGATAAATTCAGCATTTCAAAGCTATGAACCTCTGCAGCCATGTGAGGGTCTATAAAAAATCTTTCTGCTAAAGGTTCGATAAAAAGTGCCCCAAGAATAAAAGAAATAGAAACAATTAGCCCGAACACTATATATATGTTAGAAAAGAACCCTATTTTAAAAATTGATTGATTAAGACTTCTCATATTAAAAATATTAAAAAGCTGGGTAAAGGCCATAACTGCAAAAGCTCCGGCCCGAGCCTTTTCCAAGTGATCGTTATTATAAAAAAGATTAAAGGTAAAAATAGTTAAACTGGCCATAATAACGATCATTAAAATTAAAAAAGGTAAAACATCTTTACATAAAATATTTTCTTCTCTTTTTCGAGGGGGTCTATTTAAAACATTTTCGTGTTGAGGCTCAAGTGCCAAAGGAGCTACGGCAAAACCATCAGTAACTAAATTAACAAATAAAATAGTCGCAGGTAAAAGAATTAAATAAATTTCTCCAAAAATATTAAAATAAACAAATAAAGCACCAAGAATTAAAGATGTCATTAATGTAATGATTTCAGCCAGATTCGTAGTAATTAAAAATAAGCTTGATTGCTTAATATTGGTAAAAACATTCCTGCCTTCTTCTATTGCATTAACAATCGAAGCAAAATTATCATCGGTTAAAACCATTGCACTGCTTTCTCTGGCAACATCAGTGCCAATTTGACCCATTGCAATGCCGATATCAGCCTTTTTTAGGGCTAAAGCGTCATTAACGCCATCGCCTGTCATAGCTACAATATAGCCCTGTTTTTGCAAGCTTTCCAGAATTTTAAGCTTCATCTGAGGAGTTAATCTGGCAAAAACAGAAACTTGATTAACTTTTCGGTCAAGTTCCTTATCCGACATTTCTTCCAATTCTTTTTGACTCAAAGCCAGACTTTCATCATCAGTGGAAATCATTCCTATTTCTTGAGCTATTGCCAGAGCTGTTTCTTTGTGGTCGCCGGTTTTCATAATTACCCTGATTCCTGCTGTTTTTGTTTTTTTAATCGCTTCTTTTACTTCCGGTCTTGGCGGATCTTTCATCCCAACCACTCCGACAAAAACTATTTCTTCAACCATTTTTTCGTCAAGCTTGTCGATTTCAGAAGAAACTTTTTTATAGGCCAGACCAATAACTCTTAATCCCTGCCTTGCCAAATCTGTTGTCTTTTTTAAAACTTCTTTCTTTTCTTTTTCGTCAATTTTTTCTTCCTTACCTTTAAGTCCATATAAAGAAGCGTTTACAACAGCTTCGGGCGCACCGACAATGTAAATTTCCTTTTCATTGTTGGCCTGATTAAGCACTGCCAAAGAAGCCCTGTATTTTAATTCCGAATTAAAAGGTAAGTCATCTATTCTTTTTTCTTTTTCAAGTAAAACTTCTTTTTTAAGGCCTGCTTTTTCAGCCAAAACAACCAAAGCTGCCTCAGTGGGATCACCAATAATTTTATATTGACTATGGTTTCCCTCTTCCTTTATTAATCTGGCATTGTTACATATGCCGGCAATATGCAAAAGCTTTCTTAGTTGCGGATTTTCCAAAGGAAAAATTGTTTCTTTATTTTGAAAAAAATCACCTTCCGGCTTCCAACCGTCTCCGGAAACTTTAATTTCTTCCTGACTCAATAAAATTATCTTCTTAACGTCCATTGTATTTTGAGTCAAAGTACCTGTTTTGTCGGTTGCAATAATGTTGGCCACTCCCAAGCTTTCCGTTGCCTGAAGAGTTCTAACAATAGCATTTCTTTTAGCCATTCTATGGGCACCCACAGCCAAAACAATCACCAATATTGCAGGCAGCCCTTCAGGAATAGATGAAACCAAGGTAGCAACGGTAAAACGAAAAATTTCTACAAAATCCAGTTGCTTAATAGTAAAGCCAATAAAAAAAACAAGAAAAGCGGATGCTATGGCAATTCCGCCCATTTGCTTGGCCAATAAATCGGTTTTTTCTTTAAAGTGGGTTTTGGGAGTTTCAATTTTTCCCAAACTTTGAGCGATTTTTCCCAAAGCGGTTTTTGGTCCTGTTGCGGTTACAATTGCCCTTGCTTGACCTGCAGCAACAAATGTTCCAAGCCAAGCCATATTTTTCTGATCTGACAAACCCGTTTTTTCCGGAAGCTCTTTAAGATTTTTGCTTATTGAGGTAGACTCTCCTGTTAAAGCTGCTTCCATGGTCATAAAATTTTTAATTTCAAGCAGCCTGGCATCAGCCGGAATTCTGTCGCCCTCTTCCAATAAAATTATATCGCCGGGCACAAGCTCTCTGGCCGGAATTTTTAAAAGCTCGCTTCCTCTAATAACTTTGGCGAAAGGAACGACCATTTTTTTTAAAGCACTAATTGCTCTTTCCGCCTTATATTCCTGAATAAAGCCGATAGTGGCATTAAAAAAAAGAACAGCCAAAATTATATAAACATCAAAAATATGGCCGGTTAGAAAAGAAAAAATGGCTGCACCAATAAGAATATAAATCAGCCAGGAATGAAATTGTTTTAAAAATACAAAAAAAGGATGAACAGCCTTTTTCTCCGGTATCTCGTTAGGGCCTATTTCTTCCAGCCGGTCTTTGGCATCTTTTAAGGTTAATCCCTCTGCCATGTGTGATGAAAATTCTTCCACTACTTCCTGGATAGGCTTTGCATGAAAAAAATTATTATTTTGATTTTTATTATTCATTTATTTATTAGATTATTTGCCATTAAAACATTTTACTTTATTATGTTTTTATTTTCAACTTTGAAGCTGTTAATAAAAAACCCGCTATTTCAAGCAGATTTTTTTACTGGCGGTCCCGACGGGATTCGAACCCGTGTTGCCGGACTGAGAACCCGGAGTCCTGAGCCTCTAGACGACGGGACCTTTTTAAAAATAAAAAAGGAGAAAAAGAGAGATGGCATTCTCTATCAAGTTTTTTCTCCTTCTACTTTCTTGGCCAGTTTAAAACCGGCTAAATCAATAAGCTCGCCGAGCCGTTCTTCCGTATCGTATTTTTGCCTAACAAAGGCATTAATAAAATACAGGTCATCCTTTGAAAAGCCCAGCTCTTCACCTTTTCTCTCTTTTATTTCGGTTGAAGCTGAGCAAAAACCAATCTTAGCTTTGTCTTGCTTTATAATGTTTAGTCTATATTGGGCGGCAAGCTTAATATAGCTTAAAAGAAATTCTTCTTTTGAGCTAAACTCTGCCCGGGAGCGAAAAAGAAGGTCGTCAATTTCTTTTGATGAAATTTTTACCAAACCTTATACCTCCCTTAAATAGCCATCTCTCTTTAAGAACTAATCATAATGTATCATAAAACAAAAAATTCGTCTAATTGATTTTAGCCGAATTTTTAAAAAAATTAACCTTCAATATTTCTAAAAAACTGAGAAATTTCAACCAAATTAAAACCCGAGGTTATTGCTATTCCAATAACAATTAAAATAATGCTTAATTCTTCTTGATTCAACCTCTTTTTAAACCAAAAAGGAACCGTACTGCCTTTGTAGTTAACCTTAAAATTGAGTCCTCCGTTTTCTTTGATGTCGGAAATAAAAATATCATTTTTTTCTTTAAAGCCCAGCCGAACCGTTTTTAAACTTCTTTCTTTATAAAAATCTTTTAGGTTTTCATTATCGGAATTAAAAACAAAATTTACCTTATTGAAAAAAGATTCTGTAAAACAAGGTTCGGATTCCAAAGAATTAAAGGCTAAAACCGGAAGCTTGGATAATTTTAAAAAATAAAAAAATTTGTTTATTTTTTCTTCGCTTGATTCAAAAATAAAAATATCCTTATTTATCTTAAAACGTTTTTCTAAAATCGGAAAAACTTTTTCTTTTATTTCTTTTGCTTGGGGGCCAATAATAAGAACAACACAAGGCCTTTTAAAAAAGAATATTATTTTTGTTAAAAAATTGAAATTATTCTTCATAGTCGGGTGGTACTTGATAATAATCAAGAATATATTTTGCCAACTCTTGAAACATAGGCGCAGCTGAATATTCGGCGGTTCTTGCTTGGGGATTGTTTAGTTTAACCAAAATAACAAACTCCGGATTAAAGGCTGGTGCATAACCGACAAAGCTTTGCCAGGTTCTGTCGGAATAACCGCTTTGATTGATACCAATAGCAG
This sequence comes from Candidatus Nealsoniibacteriota bacterium, assembly GCA_003556525.1. GTDB lineage: Bacteria > Patescibacteriota > Minisyncoccia > Minisyncoccales > RBG-13-42-11 > CSSED10-83. Next base: position 3,399 of record PWRH01000024.1, on the reverse strand, counting down.
ACCAGGCTATTTGGGCTGTACCGGTTTTCCCGGCAACATAGTAGCCCGGTACTCTGGCAGATTTGGCAAAACCGTTTTCAGTTACACTCACCATCATTGCGGTAAGTTGAGCTGCGGTTTTTGAAGAAATTATTTTATCTTCCTTTATTTCCGGCTCTGATTCCAAAAAACCCTCACCATCCGCTATTTTTTTAACTAAAAAAGGTTTTGTCATGTTTCCGTCATTGGCAATAACGCCAAAAGACCTAATTAGCTGGATTGGAGTTAACTCTATCCCCTGACCAAAACTGGCTGTAGCAAAGTTTATTTCATAACCTTTTTTAAATTCGGTATTTTGAGAATATGTTTCAGTAAAATCTATTCCGGTCGGTTCAAAAAAACCGAAATCATATAAATAGCTTAAAAATTTATCGTGGCCGATTTTTCTTTCCGCAACAACAACTCCGGTATTAATTGATTTTTCCAATACTTCGGTCATGGATTGTTCGCCCCAGGTTCTTTGGCTATAATTACGAATAGTGCGACCGCCGATTTTTATTGAGCCTGTGTCAATATATGTGGTTTGGGGGGTTATTTTTTTCTCTTCCAATGCGGCAGCTATGGTAATCGGCTTAAAAATAGATCCGGGTTCAAATATTTTTTGAGTAGAGCTATTTTTAAAAACAGTAAAGTCAGTAATTTTTGAATATTCATTGGGATTAAAATTGGGATAATTGGCCAGAGCTAAAATTTCGCCTGTAGAGGGGTTTATAACTATAATTTCTCCGTCTATAAACCTGAGACTCTCACTTGCTCTTTTTAAAATTTCTTCAGCCTTATGCTGAATAGCGTAATCAATAGTTAAAAAAATATCTTGCCCGGCCTGATTTCTTTTCCCTCTAAGCACTTCATCATAATAACCTTCTATACCATATTGACCTTGTGAATCAAAATCAACAAAACCGACCAATTGCGAAGCAAGCATTTCTTGAGGATAATATCTGCCCTTTTCTCTGTCCAAATAAATTCCTCTTAGCCCCAAACTATTTATTTTTTCTATCTCTTCGTCGGTTAACCTTCTTTTAATTGGCACATGCAAACTTTCTCTTTGAAGTTTTTCCAAAACAACACCTTCGTCCAATAAAAGAGCTTGACTGAGTTTTTGGGCTGTTTTTTCCTTTTCTTCGATTTCCAAAGGTGATGCAAAAACAAAAGGTCGATCTATATTTACGGCCAATGGCTCTCCGTTTCTAAAAAAAATTCTTCCCCTTTCTCCAATAAAATAACTGTCCGTACTGTAAAAACCCTGAGCCAAAGCTTTATAAAAATCGCTTTTATTAATTTGAAGATAAAAAAGGCGGCCGATTAAAGCGGCTCCAAAAAGAATAAGGATTATTAAAATAAAATTAACTCTCCATTGAATCATTTAATTTATCTTGCCAAGGCAGTTCCCTCAAGAATCCTAATATACTCTATTCTTTCTGCCTTTTCAAAGTTATGAACAAAATTGTTTATATGCCCCAAAGAGCTTGCTTCTGCAAGATTTATTTCGAGTACTTTGTTTTCATCAACAATTTTTTCTATTCTCTTCTCAAGGCTGCTTTTTAGATAAATTTTGTCGGTATAGCTTATAAATTGATAAATAGAAAAAACAAAAAGCGGAAAAACAGTCAAAACAATAAAAAACAAAATAATTTTAATATTTGGTTTTCTTAATAAGTTGAACGGCATTGTTATTGCTTGTGTCTGACAAGCGGCATTTCTTTTCATAAATTATAATTATTTAATTTTTTATCTGAATGGAAGCTTTTTTTATAGAATTAAATATACGCAAATTTTAAATGCGAATAAATACTATTATCTTTTCCTTACAAAGATTTTAAAAGCTTCCATTCAGTTCAATTAATTAATTAATTAATCCAATAAATTAATAAGTTGGGGTGGCAATATAGGTTAAAATATTGGTATATTCACCGGCTGCCTGCATAGCGGTAATTTCAACCCGATAACCTACCCTGTTAAAGCCTTTGTGAAGCGTTGAACCGTCGGATGGACCGGTATGGCACATTACTGTTGCCTGATTTGTTCCGTCAAAACCTGCCCAAAGGTCAGCTGCCTGCGCACCATAAAAACCTGTTCCGTAATCTCCGTCATCCAAACAACTTCCTGCTACCCCCTCATCTTCCGAAGTAAAACCGAAATGACCATAAGTTTCGATTTCATCTATTGTTCCCAAGGGCTGAGCCCACCCTGTAGGCGTAGTATAGTCAACACAAGTTCCCTGATTAAAACAACTTATTTCATCTCCGGCAGCACTGCTTAAGTCTTGATCTTGAAAAACAACAACCGAATATCCTTGACTGGCATTGGTTCTTACTCTTAAGTCCTGACCGGCAACAACAGAATCACCTATTGGCAAGGTTCCAAAAGGAATTGTTGTTGTGGTGCTGGTTACACTGGCAGTTGTGTTTTTTATCGATTCACCTTGATCAACCCCTGAGATGGAAAATTCCAAAATAGCGTCAACCGTAGCTGTGACTGTTACCGGTTCAATAATCGCTATCATTGCATCCGCTCTTTCAAAAACCGTACTTCCGTCACCGTTGGTTGTTTCAATTGAAATCTGATAAGTGTCAGCTATGCCTTCGGGATTGGTTTTTGAAGGATTGGTAACACCGGCTACAGTAACCTCATAACTGCTGGTTGCTAGGGCAGCAGTAGCAGTACATCTTACAATTTGACCGGTAACAGACTCATCGGTATTTGCCGGACAAGTTACGTTTCCAACAACAATATCTGTAAATTCGGCCGGAAAAGTAATATCTATTCTATGGCCTATTTCCAGTGCAGTACCGGTTGTAAAATCAAAAGTATGAGTAACATCTGTTGCTTCAGGTGCAGAATTACTGATAGTATCTCTTACGCTGGTTAACGAAGCTGCGTCTATTTTTGGAATTACCGGAACACTCAAAATTAGCAAAGAAAAAATTGTCGCTATTACTATTGTTCTTTTTAATGAATTTATCATATTGTAATTTTATTTAATTTTAATATTTTATTTTTTAGCTATTCGACCTTTAAAAATTTTTATAACTTTATCTTTAAATTTAAATTCCCAGCTCTTTTAATCTTTCGGCTATATCGCCTGCAGCCATTTCTGCTTTCTTTTTGTTTTTCTCAAATCCGGATTCATCCCAAATTTCAATTCTGTCGTAAAGACCGACAAAAATAACTTTTTTCTTAAGCCCGGCATAGTCTTTTAAATAATCCGAAATTAAAATCCTACCCAAGCTATCTATATTTACCTCCATTGCTCCGCCGAGCATTAGCCTGCCGAAATTTCTGGCATCGGACTGAGCCAAAGGAAGCTTGGATATTTTCTCTGCAAGCTTGGACCACTCTTTAATGGAATAAATAAAT
>PWRH01000097.1 GCA_003556525.1 Candidatus Nealsoniibacteriota bacterium | reverse complement strand
GTTACTTGACAAAAGTTTGTTATTTTGCTATCATGCTTATAGTGAGTGTGCGAGAAATCGTAACTCTGTTAAGTCGACAGCAAGCTTTACTCGAGCAAAGCTTGCTGTTTTTTTATTTTTGATTAAATGCCTCATAAGAAAGTTGGACATGCGATGTCCAACTTTCGGTGTTATATAATTTAGTTGGACATGCGATGTCCAACTTTTTTGATGTCCAACTTTTTTATAATTTTAAGTTATTTTGATGTTTTGCTTCGGAATAGAATGTATTGTTTTATGGTTGCTTCTTTTGGTTTTTTTGTTAAAATATAATTGGGTTGGGAGGCAGCACTCACTAAAGACTTAACTTTGGAGTTAACTCTCCCGGCCCTTTTTTATAAAATTAAAATATAGGAATTAAAATGAAGGGGAGTAGCTTAAAACTCAAAACTTTTCAAGAACTGAAACAAGATTTGCCGGAAATTGAGAAAGATGTTTTGTTGAAAAACCATACCACTTTTAAAATCGGCGGACCGGCCAAATATTTTTATAAAGCCAAAACAGAAGAAGATTTAGTCCAGGCTGTTAAGGCGGCAAAGAAATTTAAATTGCCGTTTTTTGTTTTGGGAGCCGGAAGCAACTTATTGGTTTCAGACAAGGGATATTCGGGAATGGTTATTAAAATAGAAAATTATGAATTTAGGGTTGAAGAAAAAAAGAATGCATTAAAAATTTTTTGCGGGGCCGGAGTTTTGCTTTCTGAGCTTGCTTTTAATTGCTTGAAGCTTGGAGGCAGGGGGATTGAGTGGGCACGAGGAGTTCCGGGAACAATTGGCGGAGCCATTTTTGGCAATGCCGGATCTTTTGAGGGTTCAATGGCCGATATTGTTGGAAGTGTTGAAGCTTTGGATCTTAAAAGTTTGAAAATTAAAAAATTTAAAAATAAAGACTGTTTTTTTGGCTACAGACAGAGTGTTTTTAAAAAAAGGAAAGGGCTTGTTATTGTTTCGGCAATTTTAAATATTCAAAAGGGAGATAAAAAAGGGATTGAAAAAAAGATGGAAGATTTTTTGAAAGAAAAAAAAGAAAAACAACCGTTGGAATTTCCTTCGGCCGGATCGGTTTTTAAAAATCCGAAGAATTTTAAGGTTGACGGTTTTAACAGATCGGCCGGTTGGCTGATTGAACAATGCGGACTTAAGGGAAAAAGAATCGGCCGGGCTGAAATTTCGAAAAAGCATGCCAATTTTATAATTAACCTGGGAAATGCCAGGGCAAAAGATGTTAGAAGGCTGATATTTTTGGTAAAAAAAGAGGTTGAGAAAAAATTTAAGGTCGAACTAAAAGAAGAAATTCGTTATTTGGGATTTGAAGAAAAATAAATTTCTTTTTTATTTTTATTTTGTTTTATTCACACTTGACAAAGTTTTTTAAAGTGAAAAAATAATATAATACATGCAAATAGTTGGTCGACTATTTGTTCCACTCTTTTAAAAAATTCAAAATTCCATGGCAAAGAAAAAAAAGGCAAAAGCTAAAACCGCAAAACCTGCAAAAAAGAAAAAATAGATTTTTTTGCCCGAGCACATAGTTTTTATGTGCTCGGTTTTTTTTGGTTTTTAGAGCTTGACGAAACTTTTATAAAATGTTAAAAAAAGTGAATGAGGAAAACTAATCAACAAATTAAAAATGCTTGTTCAAAGGTCTTAAAAAACCTTTCTTCCAAGAAAAAAGAGGTGATAACCCGCCGCTTTGGCCTGGGTGGAAGAAAAAATGAAACATTGGAATCAATAGGAAAAGATTTTAATGTTACCAGAGAAAGAATCCGTCAAATAGAAAAAGACGGTTTTTTAGAGCTCGAGCCCTATGTTAAGAAGTGCCAAGATATTTTTGATTATTTTAAAGAAGAAATTGAGAAAAAGGGAGGAGTAAGAAGAGAAGATTTATTTCTTTCCGAGCTTGGTAAAAAAGAGGTTGAAAATGAAATTTATTTTTTACTGACTTTGGCTAATGATTTTGAAAGATTTGCCGAAACAGACGACCATTACGCTTTTTGGGCGATTGATGAGAAAAAAGTTGATTTGGCCAAAAAAAGGGGAGAGCTTGTAATTCAAAAATTTGAAAAGACCAAAAAACCATTAAAACTGGAAGAGCTGGAAAAGCCCAAAGATTTAAGCTACGAAGCTTTTGCTTCTTATTTGGAAATTTCGAAAAGAATTAAAAATAATTCAGAGGGTTTTTGGGGCCTTAAAGAATGGCCTGAAATTTACCCTAAAACAATTAAAGACAAGGCCTATCTGGTTTTTAAAAAAACCAAAGAGCCGCTTCATTTTAATAAGGTAGCCGAATTGATTGATTCAGCCCTGCCTCAAACAGTGCATAATGAACTGATTAAGGACCCGAGATTTGTTTTAGTAGGCAGAGGAATTTATGCTCTAAAAGAGTGGGGATATCAGGAGGGCTTGGTAAAAGATGTTATTTTAAATATTTTGAAATCTGCAGGAAAACCGTTGAAAAAAGAAGAAGTTTTGGAAAAAATATTAAAACAGAGACTGGTTAAAGAAAATACCGTATTTTTAAATTTAAGCAATAAAAAATATTTCTCAAGAACATCTGAAGGATATTATAAAATTAGAGAGGCCTAAAGATTATTATGGATCTTACCCCTGTTTATTTTGTTTTAAACAATGCTTTTGAAATAGCTAAAAATTGGTGGTGGGTTGTTATTCCGTTTATTCTCTGGAGGCCTTTTTTATTTTTGTTTCTTCAGTGGAGAATAGAAAGATTTGTTTCTCAGCAAAAGGCGGTATTGCTTGAAATTAAATTACCCAAAGAAATAAAAAAGCCGATAAGGGCGATGGAAATGGTTCTTTCAAGTATTCATGCGTCTATTTATCAGCCACCGGGCAATCTTTGGGAAAAATGGATTGACGGCCAAGTTCAGCTTTCTTTAGGGGTGGAAATGGTTTGTATCGACGGCCAGCCCCATTTTTTAATTAGAATACCGATTCAATTCAGAGATGTGCTTGAATCAAGCATTTATGCTCAATATCCCGAGGTTGAAATTGAAGAAGTTGATGATTATACAAAATATGTACCTCAAACGATTCCCAATAAAGAGTGGGACCTTTTCGGTTGTGACTACAAGCTGATAAAGGACGACCATTATCCGATTAAAACTTATCTTGATTTTGAAAAGGAAGGAGAAAAAGAAGAACAGATAACCGATCCAATGGCAGCTCTTTTGGAAGGAATGGCTAAAGTTAAGAAAGGGGAGCAGCTTTGGATTCAATATATACTTGATCCGATCGGAGATGCCGATATGCCCAAATCTTACAGCAAATGGCGCCAAAAAGGAGAGGCCCTAAGAGATAAAATTGCAAGAAGGCCGGAACCTAAGCCGGACTCATCTTCTAAGCCAATGGTTCAGGAAGCAATCGAGATTTTAGCGACAGGTCCACCGAAAAAAGAAGAAAAAAAACCGGAAGAAAGAGATATTATTCCTCCTGAAATGAAACTAACTCCGGGAGAAAGAGATGTTTTGTATGCAATAGAAAAGAAAATGTCAAAGCCGGTTTATCAGACGATTATAAGGTTTATTTGGCTTGGCAAAAGGGATGTTTGGTTTAAAAACAATGCCAGAATAGCTTTTTCTTTTTTTAACCAGTATGCAACAAACAATCTTAATGCTTTGTTTCCGGACGGCAGAACTCTGACAAAAGTTAAAAAATCTCTTTTCTTTCCGCCGCTTAATATGCCTTTTATAAGAGAAAGAAGACATTATTTAAAAGCAAGAAGATTGTTTAGAACTTATACCAAAAGATTGAGTCCTTTTTTCCCGAGACCGGGAGGAACCTATATGCTTAATACCGAAGAAATAGCTTCTTTATTTCATTTTCCAAGCGGAATAGTGGCACCTTCTTCCGGATTGCCGAGAGTTGAAACAAAGAAAAAAGGCACTTCTTGGGATTTGCCTGTTGAATAAAAAATATGGATGAAAACTTAACTAAAAAAGAAATTAATTTTTTTGGGCTAACCAGTTTTAGGAACCAGAAAAAGAAGTTCGGCATCAAGCTTGATGACCGGCGTCGGCATATGTATGTTATCGGTAAAACAGGTATGGGTAAAACAATGCTTTTGAAAAATATGGCTATTCAGGATATTCAACAGGGACGGGGAGTCGGTTTTGTCGACCCTCATGGCGAAGCAGCTGAAGAGCTGCTTGATTTTATTCCGGCAAACAGAATCAACGATGTTGTTTATTTTAATCCTGCAGATATTAATTTTCCGATAGCCTTTAATATTATGGAAAAAGTTGCGATCGAATATCGTCACTTGATAGCTTCGGGATTGATGAGTGTTTTTAAAAAAATTTGGCCCGATATTTGGTCTGCAAGAATGGAGTATATTTTGAATAATTCCATTTTGGCTCTTTTGGAGTATCCGGGATCCACTTTGCTTGGCGTAAACAGAATGCTTACCGACCCGGAATACAGAAAAAAAATAATCGATAAAGTTAATGATCCGGTTGTTAAGTCTTTTTGGACTCAGGAGTTTGCCAGATATACTCAAAGGCTGGAGGTTGAGGCTACGGCAGCGATTCAAAATAAAGTTGGTCAGTTTATTTCAAATCCCTTAATAAGAAACATTATTGGCCAGGTAAAATCGAATATTGATATGAGAAGAATCATGGATGATAAAAAAATATTAATTATGAATATATCGAAAGGCAGGGTTGGCGAAGAGAATTCCCGGCTTTTGGGAGCACTTTTAATAACCAAGCTTCAGCTTGCAGCCATGTCGAGAGTTGATATTTTGGAAGACAAAAGAGAAGATTTTTTTCTTTATGTTGACGAGTTTCAAAATTTTGCAACCGAATCTTTTACCAATATTTTGTCCGAAGCGAGAAAATATCGGCTTTCTTTAATTTTAGGGCATCAATATATTGCTCAGATGGAAGAAGCTGTTAGAGACGCTGTTTTTGGCAATGTCGGAACATTGGTTAGTTTTAGGGTGGGAGCCGAAGATGCTGAATTTTTGGAAAAAGAGTTTACACCTGATTTTGACGTAAGTGATTTGGTTAATTTACCCAAATATAATATTATTTTGAAATTGATGATCGACGGAGTTTCCACTTCCGCTTTTTCCGCCCAAACCTTGCCGCCGATTCCAAGCCTTGAAAAATCAAATAAAGAAAAAATAATTCAGTGCTCCAGAGAAAGATATGGTACTCAGGGCAAAATTGTTGAAGAAAAAATAGCCAAATGGACCGGAGTAATGGAGATGCCTCAAGTTGCGACTAAAAAGCCGGAGCAAACTTTATATGATGCCAAATGCTTTAAGTGCAATAAAGATACCAAGGTTACTTTTTTACCCGATGTTTCAAGGCCGGTTTATTGTAAAACTTGTTTGAGAAAAGTTAAAGAAAGAGCTGCTTTAAGAGGGTTGGTAAAAGGCCCGGAAAGAGAAGTTGAGCACGTGTCGGCAAAAGAGCCGGCAAAAGAACCGGAGAAAAAACCGGAGAAAGAGCCGGAAAAAGAGCCGGTAAAAAATCCTTTGAAAGAATATCCTTCAATTTCTCTTAAAGACGCTTTGAGTCAAAAGCCTGTTTCTTTTTCGAGGGAAAAAGGACCGGAAAAAGAGCAAAAAGAAGTTAGAAAATTAAAAAGAAAGGAGGTCGATTTAAGTGAACTAAAAAAAACATTAAAAGAATCTTTAAAAGATACTAAACAAGAAAATGAAAACTCTTAATGATTTTAATTTTGAAAATAAAAAGGTTTTATTAAGGTGTGATTTTAACGTGCCTTTTTCTTCGGATGGAAGTATTTCGGATGATTTTAGGATTAAAGCAACTTTGCCGACAATAAACCATTTGCTTGAAAATAAGGCTAAAGTCATTTTAATAAGCCATTTGGGAAGGCCGCAAAAAATTGAAAACAAAGAGGATAGAATTAAAAAATGCAGCTTAATCCGGGTTAAAAACAAAATAGAAGAGCTGCTTTTAAAAGAAGTTGTTTTTTTGGATGATTGTATTGGAGAAGAGGTTGAAGAAAAGATTGGCGAAATGAAGCAGGGCGATGTTTTTCTTTTGGAAAACCTAAGGTTTTACGAAGAAGAAGAAAAAGGTGATTTGGATTTTGCCGAAAAATTGGCAGGGCTGGCTGATTTTTATATTAACGATGCTTTTGGTGCTTGCCACAGAGCCCATGCTTCGGTCAGTGGAATTTCAAAGTTTTTGCCTTCGGGAGCAGGATTTCTTTTGGCAAAAGAAATAGAAGTTTTGTCACAGGTTCTGGAAAATCCTTCAAGGCCTTTGGTTGCCATAATCGGAGGAGCTAAAATAGACACTAAAATAAATTTGATAGAACAGTTTTTAGAAAAAGCGGACTATTTAATTTTGGGAAGTAAGCCGAGCGTTAATGTTTTTGCAGTTAAGGGAATTTTGGACAGAAGTTTTTTTTCCGAAAAAGAGGAGGTGGCCAAAGCTATTGAGAAAATAGATATTAACAATAAAAAGCTTTGCCTGCCAAAAGACGGGCAAATGAGTTTGGTAGAGCTTGAAGAAGATTATTTTAGAATAGGACCGATAGAGAGTTTGAAAAAAGGGGAAGGTGTTTTTGATATAGGTCCTGAGGCAGCCGGTGATTTTATGGGAATAATTAAACAGGCAAAGATGATTATTTGGAACGGTCCTTTGGGAATGTTTGAGAAAGAACCTTTTGACAAAGGAACCAAAAAAATAGCTGAAGCAATTGTTAAAAACGATCAAGCTTTTAAAATTATTGGGGGAGGCGATACTGTGGCAGCATTATTAAAGTTAAATTTACTCAACAAATTTGACCATATCTCTACAGGCGGGGGAGCTATGCTTGAATTTTTGTCGGGCGATGAATTGCCCGGAATTAAAGCGCTAAATTAATTTTAAAATAATTTTTATTAATTATTAATTTCAATATATGGAAATAAAAAACCTTAAAAAAGCAGCTAATCGTATTAAAAAGGCTGTTAAACCTTCGGCCGGAAAAAAACAGGAAAGGATTATTTTGTATGGCGATTCTGATTTGGATGGAGCAACTTCGGTTATTATTTTGGCTGAATCGATTAAAACTTTGGGAGGTAAAATTTCAGATTTTTATTTTCCGGACAGGGAAACAGAAGGTTATGGTATTACGGAAAAAGCGTTAAAGTCTTTAAAAAAACTCGCACCCGGCCTGCTTATATCTTTGGATTGCGGTATAGGCAATTTAAAAGAAGTTGATTTGGCCAATAAAATGGGTTTTGAGGTAATAATTGTTGACCATCATGAGCCTTTGGACAAACTGCCTAAAGCAAAAATTATAGTTAATCCAAAACAAAAAAGCGACCCTTATCCTTTTAAAGAATTTTCTTGCGGGGGAGTGGCTTTTAAGTTGGCAGAAGTTCTTTTAGGAGACAAGATGACCGAAAGCTTGAGAAAGAATTTTTTGGAGCTGGCAGCCTTATCGACCATTGCGGATATGATGCCTCAAGAATCGGAAAATAAAATTTTTATTGAAGAAGGACTGGCCTCTTTAACCAGTTCTTGGCGGCCGGGAATTAAAGCTTTTCTAAACAGCAAAGAGTTTGACGAGTGTTTAAGCGTAAACCAAAAAATTTATAAAATTATTTCGATTTTGAATGTTAGAGAAATTGAAAATGTTTTTCCGGCCAGCTTCAGACTGTTTACGTCCACGTCTGTTCCCGAAGCGGAAATAATTATTGAGGAATTACTTGAAAAGTCGAAGAAAAGAAAGCAAAGAATCGACGAGATTACAGTATATATTGAGCAAAAATTAAAAGAAAAAGATGAGCCGATTATTTTTGAAGGGGGCGATGATTTTGATTTGAACCTAATTAGTGTTGTTGCTTCGAGAATTTGCAATGAATATGGAAAACCGGTTTTTTTATATAAGATAATGGAAAAAGAAAGCCATGGCACTGTTAGGACTCCTAAAGAAGTAAACAGTGTTTCTTTAATGAAAAATTGTTCGAAATATTTGATTAC
>PWRH01000085.1 GCA_003556525.1 Candidatus Nealsoniibacteriota bacterium | reverse complement strand
TCCGCAAGGGCAAGGATCGTTTCTGCCTGTTTTTTCGCTAAAAGCGGGCTTTGCTACTGGTTCCGGTTGTTCGGTTTTTTGAATAAGCTCGGGATTTAAAAGAGTTTCAGCAATACTTTTTTCCATCTTAGTTAAAAACTCCTGAAACATTTTATGACCTTCCGACTTATATTCAACCAAAGGGTCTTTTTGGCCGTAAGCCCTAAGTTTTACCGAATCTCTTAAATAGTCCATATTTTCCAAATGTTCAAGCCAAAGAGTATCCAAGACCCTTAAGGCAATTACTTTTTCAACTTGCCTCATTTTTTCCGAGCCAACCTCTGCCTCTTTTTTTAAATAATCCTCTTTGCTAAATCCCTGACTTTGAATTAATTTTAAAAGATACTCATTAAGCTCCGACTTGTTGAATTTTTCCAAAATTTCTTTTCTTTTTTTATAAAAAACCTCCCTATGTTTATTCATAACATCGTCGTATTCTAAAACATGCTTTCTTACGTCGAAATTCATTCCTTCGATTTTTCCTTGAGCCGACTCAATTGCACCTGAAATCATTTTTGCCTCAATCGGCTGGTCTTCGGGAATATTTAAAGTTGTCATTAGTGACTTGATTTTATCCGAAGCAAAAACCCTCATTAAATCGTCTTCCAAAGAAATAAAAAACTGACTTGAGCCGGGATCTCCTTGCCGACCGGTTCTTCCTTGAAGCTGATTGTCAATTCTTCTTGCCTCATGCCTTTCGGTTCCAATAACATGCAGTCCGCCAAGCTCTTTAACTTTTTGGGCCTCTTCTGGGTTGGGAGGGTTTCCTCCTAAAACAATATCAACTCCACGGCCAGCCATATTTGTAGCAACAGTAACGGAATTTAAACGCCCGGCCTGAGCAATAATTTGACCTTCTTTTTGATGATGTTTGGCGTTTAAAACTTGGTGATCAATACCTTCTATTTCCAAAAGCTTGCTAAGATGTTCGTTTTTTTCTATTGAAGTAGTGCCAATTAAAACAGGTTGGCCTTTTTGATGTCTTTCTTTAACTTCTTTAGCCACTGCCCTAAATTTACCATTTAAACTTTTATAAACTCTATCCGAAAAATCCTCTCTGATTGTCGGCTTATTTGTCGGCACAACAATTACTTCCAGCTTATAAACTTTATCAAACTCTTCTGCGGAAGTAACAGCTGTTCCGGTCATACCTGCCAACTTGTCATACATCCTAAAATAATTTTGAAAAGTAATTGAAGCCAAGGTTAAAGATTCGGGATTAACCTTAACTCCTTCCTTTGCCTCAACTGCCTGATGAAGACCTCCGGACCATCTTCTACCCGGCATTAGTCTTCCGGTAAATTCATCAATAATTATCACTTGGCCGTCTTTAACAACATATTGATAGTCTTTTGCAAAAAACGGTCTTCCCATAGAAGGAACTATTGCTTGGGCCCTAAGAGCTTGTTCCAAATATCTTAAATACTTAATTCCTTTTTCATAAATATTTTCCAGTCCCAAAATTTTTTCCACCTTAGCTATGCCCTGCTCGGTTAGAGTCACCGCTTTCATTTTTTCATCTATTTGATAGTCTTCTTCAGCATTAAGCTGAGGTATAATTGAGGCAAAATCCTGATAAAGCCTTGAGCTTTCCATGTCAGGCGCAGAAATAATTAAAGGGGTTCTTGCTTCATCAATTAAAATAGAATCTATTTCATCAACAATCGCGTAATTAAATCCGCGTTGAACCTGTTGATTTAAATCATAGGCCATATTGTCTCTTAAGTAATCAAAACCGAACTCATTATTGGTTCCATAAGTAATATCTGCGCTGTAAGCTTCTTTTCGCGAAACAGGCCTTAAATAGCTTTCTACAACTTTAAAAGCGCCTATTGTATCTCTCAGTTCATCGCGCTCGGATTCCTGATCTTTTTTTTCCGTATCCCCCACATAAGAAGGGTCATAAATATAACTTTGATCATGACCTATGCAACCAACAGTCAAACCGAGAAAATCATATATCTGACCCATCCAAACAGCATCTCTTTTTGCCAAATAATCATTAACCGTTATTACGTGAACACCTTTTCCTTGAAGTGCATTTAAATAAGTCGGTAAAGTGGCAGCCAAGGTTTTTCCTTCACCTGTTCTCATTTCGGCAATTTTTCCCTGATGCAGAGCAATTCCACCAATAAGCTGAACGTCGAAATGTCTTTGATTTAAAGTTCTTTTTGAAGCTTCCCTAACCAAAGCAAAGGCTTCCGGTAACAAGCCGTCCAAATCACCTTCAGTCCCAACCCCTGAATAGTTAGCGGAGATCTGTTCTCCGCTGTTTTTATCGGTCTCGGAGTTAGCGGAGATCTGTTCTCCGCTGTTTTTGTCGGCCTCGGAGTTAGCGGAGATCTGTTCTCCGCTGTTTTTGGAGGTTAGTTTTTGTTTCAGTTCAGCGGTTTTATTTTTCAGCTCAAGATCGGAAAGTTTTTCAAAAACAGGCTCAAAAGAGTTTATCTTTTCAATAACCAATTCTATTTTTTTTAAATATTTTTTATTGGGATCGCCAAAAATTTTATTGATGATTGACATTTTGATAATTTAAAAACTGGGAAACAAAATGAGCTTCCGGAGAATAATATTTTGTTTTGATTTTTTCTTTTTTAAATTTTTGAGAAATTTTTTTAAAATCCATTTTGTTGAAATCAATTTTTTTGGAACCGAAAGAAAAAGTGTATTCACCAAAAGGAAAACATCCGACAAATGCTTTGTGAGTTTTTAGAAAAGGAAATATCCAACCCAACTCTTTTCTCATCTTCAAACCGAATTTTTCTTCCAAATATTCTGACTGAAATGCCGCCACGCCTTCATCTTTAACCGCATTAAAAATATCTTTATAAAATTTGTTTTTCCAAAGTAAAACAGAAGGGCCTGTTGGTTCGCTCAAATCATTAAAGATAACATCAAAATGGTTTTTATATTGTTTTACAAAATTAAAAGCGTCGATATTTAAAATTTTTAACCTCTTATCGTTAAAAGCATTGTTTGAAACAGAGGGAAGATATTTCTTGGAAAGATCAATTACTTTTTTATCAATATCAACCAAAACAATTTCTTTAACCGGAAGATATTTTACAACTTCCCTTAAAACTCCGCCGTCTCCGCCGCCGACTATTAGAATCTTTTCTATTTTTGAAGAACAAAGCATTGCCGGGTGAACAAGCATTTCATGATAAACAAATTCATATTTTGTTGAAAGCTGAATTAGATCATCCAAAATCAAAACTTTGCCGTATTCTTTTGTTTCAAGTATTTCAATTTTTTGAAATTTACTTTTTCCGGAAAAAATTTCCTTTCCAATTTCAAAGCCCCAAATAGAAGTCTTGGATTCATGATCGAGAAACCCTTCAAAAAACCACTTTTTACCAAAAAAATTTTTCTTCATTACTATCCTCTTTTTAATTCCTTTAATTTTACTTTTTCAGGCTTAAAAATTTTTTTTAAGTGGTCGAGGGCTTTATAGGGCATTGAAACCTCCCCGCAGGTAAAAATATCAAAAGCAATATATTTTATCTCGGGCCAGGTATGAATTGTAATATGGCTTTCCGCCAACAAAATAACCCCTGTAATTCCTTGAGGGGAAAATTTATGAATAGCTGCTTTTAGAGGAGTGCTTTTTGCCTTAATTGCCGCATCTGTCAGGGCTTTTTCAATTTTTTTGGGATCTTCAATTGTTTTTGCCCCAAAAAACTCAATAATCAAATGAATGCCTTTATATTTTTTTTCGTTTAATTTTTTTTGGTCATCATTTAACAAAACGCTGCAATTATTGCAGTTTTCAAGTTCTTTTTCTTTTGGTGAATGAAAGCTGACCCATTTTATGGATCTCTTTGTTTTCTTTTCCATAATTAAAGATTAACCACTTACCTTGGAAAAACTTTAAATAATTTTTCCAAAGCAGAATCTCTCCGTTACTTTGAAATTGAACGGAAAGAAAAAACAAAGAGTTAACAAAAAGCGGTTAATCGGTTAAAGTTATCTTACTCTTGTCTTTATATCATTTTAAAAAAACTTGTCAACAAATTATATTAAACCAATCTTTGTTTGGATTAAGCTGATTTTTCCAAATTTTTAAAAAAAATTCTTGAAATTAATTTAAAGATAAGAGATAATTGGTTTAAGGGTGCCCGATAATATGAATTATAAAAATAAGTATTTATTGAAAATATTTTTTTTCTTTTTTCTTTTTTTTATAATGGCGGTCAATATTAAAGCCGGATGCATAGATATAAATATTGCCTCAAAAGAAGATTTGGTTAGAATAAGACATATTGGCGAAAGCCGGGCGGAACAAATTATAGAGCTACGCAAACAAGAAGTTTTCAAATCAATGGATGATTTAAATAGAGTATATGGTATCGGTCCTGCCAGAATATCAGACATTAAAGAACAGGGGCTAACCTGCTTTTATTATAAAGAACAATTAATTGAAGATATTTACAGCCCGACAGAAGTTATTAAAAAGGAACCAGAACCTGAAATTAACCTTTTTTACCCGGAAAAAAATCAAGCAAATAAAAAAATTGAAATAGTTTTTTCAGTTTCAGGGCTGGAAAATTCCGATTATGATTTAAAAATTTCAATAGAAACGGAAAAAAATATTTCAAATATTTATAATAAAAAAGAAGATAGATGGCAATCGTCACGCTATTATATAAATAATTTATTTTCCGGAAATTCTTTTAAAGAAACATTGATTTTAAAAATAACGGAAGAAAACTTAAACTTTGAAGGAGAAGCCGATCTTATAGCGAGAATTAGGGAAAACGGAAAAACCAACTACTTGGAATATAAAAGTAAAATTAATATTGTTAGGCCTGAAAATAAAATTGAGCTTAATGAAGATGATAATATTTTTTCAAAAAATAATACGGCAAACATAAGCCAATTGGTATTTTCAAAAAATATTTTGACCGGTTTAATGGTTGCCTTATTTTCAGGAACAGCAATTTTAACGATAAAAAGAAAATTAGAAAAAACATAAAATAAATATGGCAGGACATTCTCATTTTTCAACAATAAAAAGAAAAAAAGAAGTTACCGACAAAAAAAGAGGCCAAATTTTCTCAAAGCTTTCCAAAATGATTTCTGTTGCGGTTAGAGAAAAAGGAGCTGACCCTTTAATGAATCCAAAATTAAAACTGGCAATAGAAAAAGCAAAATCCGCCAATATGCCTAAAGAAAATATTGAAAGAGCGATAAATCAGGCAAAAGGTAGTCCTGAAAACAACAACTTGGAAGAAATAACATATGAAGTTTACGGGCCCGGAAACGTTGCAATTATTATTGAAGCGATTAGTGATAATAAAAACAGGACATTATTTGAAATAAAACAAATTTTAGCGAGAAGAAATGGGAAAATAGTTCCCGAAGGAAGTGCCAGGTGGCTTTTTGAAAGAAAAATAAACCAAGAAACAAAAAGCCCTGAATGGATTGCCAAGCAAGAAATTGAAATAACCGCTGAGGAAGAAAAAGAACTTTTAAAAATTATTGAATCTTTAGAAGAAAATGATTCTATCCAAGAAATATATTTTAATGCCAAATTAAAAAATTAATTTTATGCCAAAAGAAAATGTTATCAGAAAAAAAGCAATAGATATTCTTGAAGCGGATGGATGGATAACCTGGTTTGCCCCCAAAGTGAGATTTAAGCAAACCGATATTTTCGGAATAATAGATCTGCTTGCCCTAAAAGGTAAAAAAAAGAAAAATATACAGCTAACAACTCTTTCCAATGTTTCGACCAGGAAAAAGAAAATAACAAATTTTCTTAAGGAGAACAGGGTTGAGATGACTGTTGAAATATGGGCTTGGAATAAAAATAACAAAGAATTCAAGATAATAAAAATAAACCGGTAGTTTTAAATTTAAAAACCGGAAAAGGATAATTAACGGTTGTTTTTTATTTTAAAAAGCTTGTCAAATCAATATATATATTTTAAAGTTTAATTAGAAAAATATGGTTCAAAGAACAAAACATCGCAAAGTTTATAAGAAGAGTAAATTTAAAAATTTATTGCTTTTTGTTTTAAAAATATTTTCAATAGCTTTTCTTTTGACTGTCCTTACTTCTTTGATTTTTTTCGTATATATTATTAAAGATTTGCCAAGGCCTGAAATTTTTACTGAAAAAGAATTTGTTGAATCAACTAAAATTTATGATAGAACAGGAACAGTTTTACTTTATGAAATATACGGCGAAGAAAAAAGAATAATTGTTGATTTGGATTATATGCCGGAACACTTAAAACAAGCGGTACTTACTGCGGAAGATGCAAATTTTTACAGTCATTTTGGGATTGACTTTGAGGGAATAGCAAGATCTTTTCTGATTAATTTAAGGATTGGAAGACCGGTTTATGGGGGATCAACAATCCCCCAGCAGTTAATAAGGTCCGCCTTTTTAGAACCGGATAAAACAGTTCAAAGAAAAGTAAGAGAAATTATTTTAGCTTTGGAATTGGACAGAAGATATCAAAAAGATGAAATTTTAGAATGGTATTTAAATCAAATACCTTTAGGTCAAAATGCCTATGGGGTTGAAGCAGCCAGCCAAATTTATTTTAATAAAACCGTTTCTGAAATCACCAAGGCTGAAGCTGCTATTTTAGCGGCAATTATTCAGGCTCCTTACCGTTATTCTCCATACGGAGAAAATAAAGATATGCTTTTGGCGAGGCAAAAAAATATTTTGAAAAGAATGTTTGAAAGAGAATTATTGAGTGAAGAAGATTATAATCAAGCAAAAGAAGAAGAAATTTATTTTGCAACACCAACCTCAATTAAGGCTCCCCATTTTGTATTATTTGTAATAGAGCAATATCTTAAACCAAAATACGGTCAGGATTTGGAATATTTAAAAGCAAACGGAGTTAAAATTTATACTACGCTTGATTGGGAAATGCAAAAAAGAGCGGAAAAAGAAGCAAAAGAAGGAGCGGAAAGGAATAAAAGCTTTAACGCTCACAATGCAGCCTTGGTCGCAATTAATCCAAAAAACGGAGAATTACTGGCAATGGTAGGATCAGCTGATTGGTTTGGTGAATCTTATCCTGAAAATTGTACTTCCGGAGTAAATTGTTTATTCGATCCCCAATTTAACGTTGCCATAGGTACTAAAGAGAGTCCGGGAAGGCAACCCGGATCTTCTTTCAAACCTTTTGTTTATGCAGCTGCTTTTGAGAGAGGATATAGTGATAGAACAGTGGTTCTTGATACGGAAACCAATTTCGGGGTATGGGGAGGAAGACCTTATATTCCTCAAAATTTCGATGGGATGTTTAGAGGAGAAGTTACTTTAAGACAAAGCTTGGCTCAATCTTTGAATATTCCCGCTGTAAAAACTTTAATTAATTTTTGCGGAACTACACCAATGGAAAGTATAAATAATGCGGTTAAAACAGCCCAAGACATGGGAATAACAACACTAAGACCTCCCTACGGACCATCAATTGTTCTTGGAGGATGGGAAGTTAAATTATTAGATATGGTTTCAGCTTACGGTGTTTTTGCAAACGAAGGATTAAAAATTCCACCAAACTACATTTTAAAAATTGAAGATTATAATGGAAACATTATTCAGGAAAATAAAAAAAGCCCTGAAAGGATTTTATCAATAAATACCGCTCGATTAATAACCGATATTTTAGCAGATAATGAGGCTAGAGCACCAATGTTCGGGTCAAGGTCTCACCTATACTTTGAAGGATTTGAGGTTGCGGCTAAAACAGGTACAACCGATAATTTTAGAGATGCATGGATTATAGGTTATACTCCGTCAATCGTAGTCGGAGTTTGGGCGGGAAATAATAATAATGCCGCAATGACAAAAAGACAACCGGCTGCAACAGTAGCCGGTCCGATAATGCATAATTTTTTAAATCAATTTTTATCAAATTAATTACTCTTAATAGGCATTACGAGGTAGATATAATTTTCATTATCTTTAAGTTTTAAAATACCCGGTTTATCGGAACCGTTTAACTCCAAAATAGCTTCTGATTTTTTATCTTTTAAAAAATTAAGACTTAAAAGACCATCCAATAAAAATTTATAGTTAAAAGAAATTTGGCAAGACTTACCTTCTATTTTTGAATTTAAAAAACTTTGGTATTCTCCTGTATCGGGATTTTCGCTAAAAAAATCAAC
>PWRH01000087.1 GCA_003556525.1 Candidatus Nealsoniibacteriota bacterium | reverse complement strand
TACAGGAATAATAACTCCCAAAACCCGCCTGCCGGGATAATATCGAGGTAAATATTCTTTTTGAATTTTTCGAAGTGCCAAGGCTGAAGCTGTGTTGCAAGCCAAAATAACCAATTGGCAGTTTTGTTTAAAAAGAAATTCTACTGCTTGTTTTGTAAAGCTATAAATTGTTTCTTTGGAACGACTACCGTAAGGAGCTCTTGCCGTATCAGCCAAATATATGTAATTATATTTTGGCAGCTTTAAAACAATTTCTTTCATTATATTGAGCCCGCCAAAACCGGAATCAAAAACACCTATTGAAAAATTTTTCATAAATTGCTCGCCTGTTCCAGCCATTGACCGTATTTACAATCCAAATTATGGGATAATGGAGCATCTTTTCTTAATAAGTTTACCGCTTCTTTAAAAACGCCTCTAACATAAGACGGGTCAGTGTCAATAACATGAATTTCTTTCTTAAAGGGCAATCTGTCGATAAAACCGCTTTCTTTGTCTACAATATAGAAAGCCAAGCAACCCTTTCTAACGGTTTGATAATTGTTTTTTTCCAATAAAAAGGTGTAAATATCCATTTGTAGCTGAAATCTGTCGTAAACATTGGCTACTTTACTGCCTGTTGACTTATAGTCCATTGGGGCCAATTTTCCGTCAGAAAATTCCAAAATATCGTCTACTGCCCCAAAAAGCGTAGCATCAAGCTCGGCATCGTAGTAGCTGATTCCTTTTAAATTATTCCTCCACTGATCAAGTAATTTTTGATTGGAAAAAAGCTTGGCTGGAATATTGTTTGCTACAAGCAAAGGATGAAGTTCTCTTTTTTTTCTATATTTGTCAAATTCTTGCTTCAAGAGAAAGTCAACCGCCATATTCAGGGCATAAGGATACGGCTGAGGCCTCTTTATTTTCTTTTTTTTATCAAGCCAAAAACATAACCGACACTCATAATACAGGTTTAGAGAATTCGGAGAAATTTTTATCTGATCATTACTCATTTTTTTATTTTAACATAAAAAAAACCTTTGGAAAGTTAAAATCCAAAGGTAAGATAAGCTATTCTACCCTACTTCCGTCAGGCCGGATAAAAAAATAATAATCATCCTGCCTGTTTGGCTGTACTTTAGCCAAGCCCTTAAAAAAAGACCAGGTCCAATCGTATTTTTCTATATAAGCCGGTTCCCCGTTTGTTGAAATGTGAAATGACTTGCCTCCTTTCCTCACTACAGCCAGCCCTTCAGAAAAAGGCAAAACCCAATCGTATCTTTGACTGTAAGCCGGCCTTCCGTCAGGCAAAGCATGAAAAAATTCTCCATTTTTTTGAACCGAAATAAATCCTTCGGACAAAAAACCGACCCATTCATATTGATACTTTTCTTTGACTTCTTCAAAGTCCAACTATATCACCTCCTTTAATAAGTAGCTCTTATCTTTATATAATATTTTAATATTTTTTTCAAATATTTTAGGCACCCAACCTTCTTTGCCTTTTAAAATAATCGTTAACAATTCCTAAAAATTCTTTTGGTTTAAAGTCGGGAAAAAGAGTTTTGGTAAAATGAAACTGGGAATAGGCTGTATCCCACATCATAAAACCGGCTGAATTATGGGGATCTTTGTCAGCTCCGGTTCTGATAACAAGATCTACCGAAGGCAAATTTTTTGTCCAAAGATTGTTTTTTATTAACTCTCCGTTAATTTCCGAATTTTTGACTTTATTTTTTTTCATAATTTTTTTAATACAGTCAAACATTTCATCCGTTCCATTGTAAGCCAAAAGAAAAGTTAAAAAAAATTTGTTGTAATTTTTTGTAGAAGCTATTGCTTTTTTAATTGTTTCTTTGGTTTTTTCAGGCATTACTTCTCTCCAACGGCCCAAAACATCAACCCTAACCTTATCTTGATGAATTCTTTTGTCTTTAATTATTCTTTCAAAGTTGTCATTATAAATCTTAAATAAAAAATTAACCTCTTCCTTGGGTCTTTTTGTTAGATTATCCCAAGATCCGGCCCAAAACGTAAGATAAGGAATATTCAACTCCCGGCTTTTTTCTAAAATCTCTTCAAACGAGGTTGATCCTTTTTTATGCCCAAACCAGGGCTTTAAAAGTTTTTTCTCAGCCCAGCGCCGATTGCCGTCGGGAATAATTGCTATGTGTTTTAATTTATTGTCCATTAAAATAAAAAATCGTCTTTAATAGAATTATTTTTTGGTATTAACCAAGGCAGATTGAATCCGAAAAAATAAACAAACCTTACCATTGTTTTTGAAAAAATAATTTTTGGCAAAAAAAATCTTTTCGCTTTTTTTTGATAGCTCAAAAAACAAGGAAAATTTTTTAAAATTAAATCTGCCGCTATCAAACCCCAAATAACTCCCCCACCGGACCAGGGCTTAATTAAACCGGCTGCATCCCCGCAAATAGTAATTAATTTATTTTTGGGGATAAAAAATTTTTTAGGTATTAAAGAAGCCCTAATATCCGTTAAAGAAAGATTATTTTTTTCTATAAAATTATCAAGGAGTAATTTTGCTTTTTTAGGATCTTCCATAATCCCCCATTCGGTTTGTTTACCTTTGGGAATTTTCCAAATAAATCCATTGTCAGTGGGCCAAACTTCAACATAATCTAAATTATTTTCTTTTTTTTCAAAACCCTGAATTCCCAAAAAAAATTGCTGCTTGGAAGAATTAAACCAGCCCCTAACCATTGAATTGGCTCCATCACAGCCTATTACCCGGTTAAAATCAGCCAATAAATCTTCTTTTTTAAGATGTTCCTGATTTAAAATAATTTTTGCCCCGGATTTTTGAGCCAATTCAGCTGTTAAATTATCAAGTTTGGAATGATCAATAACCAAAAAATCGTTTTTAAAAGAAACTTTTAATCTTTTTTTTGGAAAATTAATCAAAACCGATTTTATTTTATTTTCAACCAGCTTTTCGCTTTCAGGAATAAATTCTAAAATTTTTTGAGAAAATAAACCGGAGCAAGCCTCTTTGCCAATTTTATTTCTTTTTTCAAAAACAACAACATTGTTTCCGGCCTGAGCCAATTTCCAAGCCAAATAAAGCCCGTTAACTCCGGCACCAATTATTGCAACTTTATTCGTTTTCATGATAAAAATATGACGGTTCCTCAAAAATTAAAGGTTTTTTTTCTTCTTGCTTGGCTACAATATAACCCATAGCAAAAGAAAGCAAAGAAATCAGAATTACGCCAACAACCAAAATTATATCATTTTGGTGTTTAATAATCCATTTTTTAATTGACTTAATCATTAATATTTTGTATATTTATTATATATAAATAAAAATTAATAACTAAAATATTATGGCTAAAACAAAAGCAGCAGGATCTACTAAGCTGGGTAGGGATTCACGTCCAAAATATTTGGGAGTCAAGCTTTTTCAAGGGCAAGAAACCAAAATTGGAAGTGTTATTATTAAGCAAAGAGGTACAAAATTTATTCCGGGAAAAAATGTCAAACGAGGAAAGGATGACACTCTTTATGCCCTAAAAAAAGGCAAAGTTAGATTTACTACAAAAAGAAAAACCGGGTTCAATAAATCTCAAAGAAAAGTTAAGGTTGTAAATGTAGACCCGGCTTAATTTATTTATTTTTTATTGCTGACCTGATAAATTCATTGAACAAAGGATGCGGACTCAAAGGGTTTGACTTAAACTCGGGATGAAACTGACCGGCTATAAAAAAGGGATGGTTCGGAATTTCAATAATTTCCACTAATCCCTTTTCCGGATTTATGCCTGAAAAAACCAGCCCTTTTTCTTCAAAAATCTTCTTAAATTCATTGTTGAATTCATAACGATGGCGATGTCTTTCTTCAATAAGAAAATCGCCTTTTTTGTTTTTTGTTTTATTAAAACCGTGTTTTAAATAAGCAAGATAAGCTCGGCTATTTTTTGTAATCAAACATTTATAGTTGCCCAACCTCATTGTTTTGCCGTATTTCTTTTCTTTTAGAGCTAATTTTTGCTCAGGCATAAGATCAATTAACGGATATTTTGTTTTTGGATTAAATTCAACCGAGTCCGCATTTTTTAAATTGCAAACATTACGTCCGAATTCAATAACCGCCAATTGCATTCCCAAACAAATTCCCAAAAAAGGAATCTTTTTTTCACGGCAGTATTGAATTGCCTTAATTTTTCCTTCAAGCCCCCTTTTACCAAAACCTCCCGGAATAATTACACCGTCAAAATTTTTTAATTTTTTAAGCTCTTCCGGATTTTTTTCATAGGCACTGCTTGAAAGCCAAGACAATTCAGGCTTTACCTTGTTAAACCATGAAGAGTGTTTTACCGCTTCAATAATAGAAATATAAGAATCAGGCACGAAAAAACTCCCGCTTTGAAAATATTTCCCAATAATGGCAATTTTAACTTTCTTATTTGTTGATTTGGCTGTATTAACCATCTTTTCCCATTCATCCAAGCCTTTTTTTCTTGCCTTAATTCCAAACTTATTTAAAATTATTTTTCCTAAATTATCTTTTTCAAAATTAATAGGTACTTCATAAATTAACCCTATATCAGGAGCTGAAATAACATCCTCTTTTCTAACATTACAAAAAACCGATATTTTATTTTTTCTTGGCTCATCAAGGGGTGCTTCAGACCGGGCAATGATTATATCCGGCTGAATACCGGCTGAATTCAGGGTTCTAACCGCATACTGAGTCGGCTTTGTCTTCATCTCACCGATTATCTTTGGAACAGGCAAATAACTCACTAAAACAAAAATAACATTTTTGCTTTTTTCAAGCTTCATCATTCTGGCTGCCTCTAAAAACAAAAGATTTTGGTATTCGCCAACCGTCCCACCTATCTCTATTAAAACAAAATCGGCCTTTGTTTTTCGGGCCGTCCTTTTTATTTTTGCAATCACTTCGTTTGGAATATGAGGTACAACCTCCACGCACTTTCCATTATACTCCAAACTTCTTTCCTTATTTATAACTGTTTGATAAACTCGGCCTGTTGTAAGATAGTTGTCATCGGTTAACTCTTCGCCCAAAAATCTTTCATAATTGCCTATATCCTGATCGCATTCCAATCCGTCCTTGGTAACAAATACTTCGCCGTGCTCAACCGGATTCATTGTTCCGGCATCAACATTAACATAGGGATCTATTTTTATTGCCGTTACCTTAAACCCCTTGCTTTGCAAAATTTTACCAATCGAGGCGGTAGTTATGCCTTTACCAATGCCCGACATAACTCCACCGGCAACAAAAATATAACGGGCCATAATTAAAAAATTATTCTTCCAGCTTAACAACCAATACTCTTATTTCGACCTCTAAATTATGTTCCAGCTTAACTTTTACCGGATACTCACCCAGCTCTTTAATGGGTTTTTCTAAAATAATCTGGCTTTTTTTAACGGTAAAACCCATATCTTTAATTTGATCTGAAATTTTTTGAACCGTAACAGATTCAAAAAGCTGGTCATTTTCTCCTGCTTTAACCGGAATAACAACTTCAAGGTCATCAATCTTTGAGGCGGTTTCCTGTATTTTTTTAAGCTCGCCCTCGGCTATTTTTTCTTGAATTTCTTTTTGAACCTGAACCCACTCCAATGCCTTTTCAGTCGCTTCTTTTGCCAATCCTTTGGGTATCAAAAAATTTCGGGCATAACCGTCTTTAACGTCTTTAACGTCATACTTTTTTCCGATATTTTCAACGTCTTTTAAAAATATTACCTTCATATGAAATATTTTATCTGATTTCTTTTATTATTTCAATAGCTCTATCAAGTTGATGGTCTCTCCCCTCCCTGTAGTCTTCAATAGTCATCTCTACATTTACATCGGGCTCCAATCCCTTGCTCGTAATAAGGTCTCCTTTAGGAGTCAACCAATTGGAAACAGTTATCTTAAGAGATGAACCTCCTCTTAATTCTTTTAATTGTTGAACAGAGCCCTTGCCAAAAGACTTTTCTCCAATTAATAGTGCTCCCCTGTTGTCCCTAAGAGCTCCGGCTAAAATTTCCGAACCGGAAGCTGAAAATTCATTTATTAAAACAACTACAGGATAATTATAAAGCTTACTGTTGCCTAAGGCAAGCCTTTTATCTTGATCTTTTCTACCACTAAAGTCTTCAATAACAACTACCTCCCCTCTTTTTAAAAACCAACCGGCTATCTCTTCGGTCACCTCCAAATATCCGCCCGGATTATTTCTTAAGTCTAAAATTATTTTTTCTGCCGGCCCGCTTAAAATATTAACCGCTGCCTGATTAAATTCAGATGACGCTCTTTCAGAGAAATGATAAATTTGCAAATAAGCAATATTATCTTCTTTCATTTCGAGCCTTAACGAAGGAACATCTATTTTAGCTCTTGTTATTCTAATATCCCTTTCTTCTTGCCATTCTTCCCGATAAATTGTTAAAACAACCTCTGTGCCTTTTGGGCCACGAATCAAACTTACCGCATCTTCTACAGTCATTCCGGCTGTCTTTTCCCCGTCAACTTTTATTATTTTGTCACCAAGATCCAAGCCTGCTCTTTGGGCAGGAGTTCCTTCAAGAGACCTTATAACCTGAAGCTGGTCTTCTCTAATGCCTATTTCCATACCTACGCCCCCAAAACTTCCCTTAACATCCTCTAAAAATTTTTCACTTTCTCCCGGGTCCAAAAAAACAGTATAAGGGTCGTCCAAAGAATTAATCATTCCCGCAATTGCGCCATAAATCATTTTTTCTACATCAAAATCATCCCTGCCAACATGCTCTTGCTCAATTAACCTCCATGCTTCCCAAAAAAGAGAAAAATCAACATCTTCCGGAGGGCAAATAGGACAAACAACGCTTGATCTGCCAAAGAAAAAACCGAAACTAAATACAGAAATAATAACAATAAAAAGAAAAATAAAAACAAAACCCTGCTTTAAAATAATGTTTTTTTTGCCTTCTTTTCCTTCCGCCTCTTTGTTGGTTTTGCCCTCTTGAATATCCATGACTTTAATTTATCATAACTAAAAGTTGAAAACAAGTATCTAAAAAATAAAAAAAACCGTCCTTTTGAAAGGACGGTAAGTTTAGGGTTAAAATCCGTTGGCTTTTATAAATACTCATAAAGTGCTTTAAAACTCTTTTGAATTGAGCTTAATCCTTTTTCAATTTCCTGAAACCTAACACCCGGGCCGCAACTTACTTCTGAAAAATGATTTTTTACTACCGAATATTCTTCTTTAAGTGATTTTATAAGTACCTCTATCTTTTCCAAATTTTTACGCTTCTCTTCGCTGCTTAACCCAACCAACTCTTGC
This sequence comes from Candidatus Nealsoniibacteriota bacterium, assembly GCA_003556525.1. Taxonomy (GTDB): domain Bacteria; phylum Patescibacteriota; class Minisyncoccia; order Minisyncoccales; family RBG-13-42-11; genus CSSED10-83. The sequence goes on along the minus strand of PWRH01000087.1, from coordinate 1,107 downwards.
AATTTTTCTCCCTGCATTAGATCTACCCCCTTTTAAAATTAAAGTTCTAATTGTTAAGATAATATATTTTAAATTATTTTGCAACAATTTTAATAGCCATAAAAAAGCTGCTTGGTTTTAAGCAGCTAATAAAGATGAAAAGCTTTGTTGCGATCAATATTAAATATGCTTTTGCATTAATTTCCTATATTAAAAAAATTTTCTTCTAAAGAAGATATTTCCTTTTTTAAGTTGCTATAGTGGTAAAGAGCCTTGCCATTGCTTTTACAAATATAGGGTTCAATATTGGAAACTTCTTTCTCGAGCCAACAAATAAAAGTATGAAACCTTGCAAAGCATTGTCTCGGCTCCATTTTTTAAAACCTCCTTTCCTTATTATTTAAAAATCAAGGTGCAAATTAGTTAATTTTATAACAGGCAAAACATTTGTCAATTAAAAACAAAGGCCAAGCTTTAACTCGCTTGGCGCCTGATAAACCCCCTTAAATTGTCGCCTTTATTCTTTTTCTTCTCCTTCCCCTTTTTTTCTTTTTTTTAAAGAGGGATATTAGCATATCTATCAAAAGATATGCTAACGAGAAAAAAAATATTGCTACGGGCGTCGCCATCACTATTTTAGTGTATAAATATGGCGACGTCCTATAGGCTTCGTAAAGAATCAGAATCTCTGCAAAGTCCACCCTATCCACCTCCTTTTTGTTTTAAAATCTCAATTGCTCCCGCAATCTTTCCTTCCAACCCTTTTTTGCAGGTTAAAAGGTTCCATTGCGGGTGGCCCTTCCATACCTCGCGGGTAGCATACTCAAGACGGACTGCCTCCTCCGCCTCTTCAAACCTACTAGTATTGTTGGTTTTCCCGTATAAATCAGGGTCACCAACAGACAACGATTCAAGATGAAGAACGGCTTCATAGCGAGCTAACGCCTCGCTATGGTCAACACCATACTTCTTACAGAAGGCGTTGACTCCGCCCGGAGTGTAGGCTGCTCCGTCAAGTAATCCCCGGTCACAAATAAGGATCTCTGCTCCTTTTTCAGCCGCTACCAGCTCATAGCCGGCTTCCAGCTGAATCTGAACCGGAAGTACTGCCGTCTGAAAGACCTCCTG
>PWRH01000059.1 GCA_003556525.1 Candidatus Nealsoniibacteriota bacterium | reverse complement strand
GAGGGCTACGGCTTTATTCCCTTTTTTGGCCCTTGGACAAGATTTACACTTATGACCATAGGTGGACTCACCTCCATTCCAACGGAGAAATAGTGAGCCATCAGGAGCACCTTGACTTTGTCTTTTTAAAGGAAGACATGTATGTGGTTAGGGTTGACTTGAGGGACGAGGCTGGCATGGAAGATATTAATGGAATGCCGATCGGCATTACCATACTTCTTCCGATGAAGATAGTTAACCCGTATATAGCTACCTTCAGAGTAAGAAGGTGGTTGCCCATGATTACAGGTGTTGTTCAGGCAAGGCTGCGTCGGTTTGTAGCAAATTATCGCTACAAAGAAGACCTGCTTAATATGACAGCAGGGCACGGTATCAAGGAAGCTCAACAAAAAAGTGGAGTTCCCTACGATAAGCAAGTAGAAGTAGGGACTGATATTTGGGCAAAGTTTTTAGAGGAACTGGAGCAAGACTTCAGAAAAGAAGGGGCAAAAATTATAAACGGGCAAAATCAAGAAAGGATCATAAAAATATATGGCATAGAGATTAATGAAAAAGGCGCGGGATTGTTTAAGGTTGATCCTAGTAATGAATATAGGAAATTTACCACTATGGCCTATGAGGCTGAAACAAACAGGACAAGAAAAGAAATAGAGGCTGAGGCAAGGAGTGCCGAGACAATCGGTACATTGATAAGTATGATGGCAAAAGCCCAAGGAAGAAAACCGGAAGAAGTTGCAGAAGATATTAAAAATAATCCGAATGCCCAAAGAGAGTTTCTGGAACTTTCCAGAGACCTTCTTATTCGAAAAATGGGCATTGAAGGAAATGCATATCTTGATATTAGAACCAGTTCAGCCGAGCCCGGAAAGACATTGATAGACCTTGTCGGTGCTTGGCTAAGAATGCCAACAGGGCTTGGTGTAGGAGGAGTTGGAACCAAGACAAGAAAAAAGGAACAAAGGAAAAAGAAAGACCCTGAATATGAAGAATATGAAGAAGAAGATGACGAAGAAGAAGATGATAATGGAAAAGACAAAAGCAAAGATGACGAAGAAGATGACGAAAAAGAAAGCAAAAAAACAAAAAAAGAAGAAAAATTTAAACATAAAAACTATAAGAATAATAAAGAGATAAAAGCTGCCTGGAGAAAAATAGAAGAAGATCTTAAAGAAATATGAATAGATATTGATGAAAACTAAAAAGAGGGTAAAGCCCTCTTTTTCTTTTTAGATTGTATTTTTATTCAATCGGTTCCCGATAAGTGTCTTTAGCGGAAGTTCTTTTTTCCTTCGGTTCGGAAGAGTAGCCTCTTTTTTCTTCAAAAGACTCAATATCTTCTTTTGACTCGCGATAAATATCTCTTTTCTTTTTTTCAAAATTGATTTTTTCCTTAAAATCGTCGCCCTCGCCTTTCTCCGGAATTTCTTCAAAAGAAACAACCTCTTCTTCCAAATTAATTTTCATTGGCAAAAGGATTTTTTCTTCTATTTCTTGCGTTAAATGTTTTGCCGCACTTTCCGGCAGATTTAATTTTTCTTGAAGTTCTTTGGTAAGTGTTTTTTTGTCTTTAATCTTATTTTCAGTAATTTTTCCAATCATTATTGAAATATGGGGACCGGGAAGGTTTTCCAATTTTTCTTGAAAGTCTTTTTCTTCACCGGTTTCATTATAATTTTCAAGAAAATCTTCTATTCTTTCCAGTCCGTATTTTTTTAAAATAGAATCAATAATTTCAACAAAGTTTTCCGGAAAAATTATTTCACTGCTTCTTTTTAAATTATTGTTTTCCATAAGATAATTAAAAATTAAAATTATTAGCTTATAAGATTTTTTATAGTTTATACTCTAGGCTGAAAGTTAGGATCTGTAGCAATATGTTTTAATTTTAGCTTTATTTCGTTAGCTTGATTTGTAGCCCTACCTTGCTCTGCAAGACTTCTATTGGGGTCGTTAGATATTTGCCTTAATCTTCTTAATTCTCTTCGAACACCACTTTTATCTGCGTTTCGCATAGCTTGTTTTGCACTGCTTGACCCACCTCTTCCAAAGGCTTTAATTTGCTCAAGATTTGCACCTATAATTATATCACCACCCGCTCTCCTTATATCTCTTTCTTTTACTTGTTGTGCAAACTCTTTATTTGAATATTTTCCAACGGTTTCTTGAACGCTTTGCCCCTTTGCTCTTGATTGACTTACAACATCTAGGCTTTTAATTCTTTTATCTCTTTCATCTATTTGTTTTTTACCCCATGCCGCTATGCTGGGAGCAACCAATCTTCCTGCCCTGCTTCGCCCCAATGTTTCAGAGGTTCTAATTGCCGCTTCAGGAACTTTTAAGGCCTCACCTGTTTTTTTGGCTGTCCATCTGGTGCCTTGCCACCCTTTTCTTCTTGCCCATCTTCCGCTTCTTCGAGTTGCATTAATTATTGTGCCGGCTCCCAGGGCCGAGGTTTGAAAAGAAACGATTAACCCTATATAGAGAAAGATTATCGGAACAAGCGAAGGCAAAAGAGGGAAAATATAGTTCATTTCATCTCCGTTTTCACCGGCAGAAGGAACTATAAAAACAGGATTGGTAGGGTCAAACATTCCTACGATAAGCATTGAAGACAAGTAAAGGAAAAAACCTGCAATTGCACCGAAAAAAGACCACTGTATAAGTTGTCTCCACCACTTTGTAAAAATTCCTCTGGTTGCAGGCAAAATATAAGCTAAGAAAGCCAAAGGCGACAAGATAACCAATATCCAAATGGCAACATATCTGAAAATAAAAACAACAGCATATATGAAAACTATGAAAAATATACCTGAGCCAAAAGCTGCTAAAGTAATAGCTAAGAAAAACGCTGTTGCCATTTTTTCCGGCTCTCGCCATGCCTCACTTCCAACAATTTCTCTCCACACATCGTTTATTTCATCGGTCCAATTTAAAAACTGGTCTAAATTTACAATAAAGTAATACATTATAATGTTAGAAGCATCGACAACCAGCCCGCAAATAACCGGAGCAAAATTAACCAAAAGCGCAACCAAAACAAAAGTAACCAGCAGTTTTTTTGTTTCATATCCTGCTACTCTTAAAATTGTTGCAAGTGCAATATAGACCAAAATTAAAATTAAAAAAATATTGACAAACCCTTGAGTGATATTTAGCCCCTGCTCAATTACCGGATTTCCCGCAGGATTTGTGTAGGAAAGCTGGTTGAAGCTTGGCGACAACACCCACATTAAAAGAGCAACGGAAAACCTTGCCAATAAAAGAGAAATAACTGCAACCGCATTAAAAACAATAACCAGTATCCACCATCCAATCGCACGAAAACTAAGCCCATCCGTAAGCCATGAGCTTACTCTTTGGTATGTATTTGCCAGCCAGCCGGTTGTTTGGGGCCGATAGTCCCATTCCGGGTCCCCTATGGGGCCAACCGAACCACCACCAAAAGCAATTTCAGCAAAACTGAAAAAAGACAGAAGAATTAAAAAAAATATTAATAATTTTTTTGTTTTAGTCATTTAATAAATTTTACCGTTTATTAATACAGCAAACTGCGCAAGAGGTTCTCTTGTACATCGAAAAAACCAAAGAACATCGCAATCTTCTTTGGTTATTCTTGGATAGTCAAGTAAATTATCTGTAGTTCTGGTAAAAACATGGCTTTCAAAATAAAAATAATCATCCCCTCTTCCGGTCGACAGAATAACAATATAATCTGAAGCAGGGGTAATATAAAGCGATCTTGGTGACCAAGGCAACTGACCTTGTGCTGGAGCCTCATCTACATCTTGATGGTTTGGGTCAAATCCGGCATTTTGATTAACTTGTGAATAAACAATAGCTTCCCAGTCGGGATTAGGCCACATTTCCCATATAAAAGGCATTATTGATTGTGTTGCATTCATTGACGCTCCAAAATCTGTTTGTTCAACACTATTATCGGTCCCAAAACGTAAGAAAATATTTCCTTCTTGGTTTAGTTCTGAAAAATAAATAGCTCCATGAATTAGTGTTCTTCCATCTCTGGTATGGGTAGGCACAATATAGCTGTGCGTTGCTAAATTTGCCACTCCTCTAAATCTGCTGTCAACATTTCCTCCGGTTTCAACCAAATAACAGTTTTTTAAAATATCAGCATAATTTTCTTTTGCTTCATCTGATAAGCTTTCAAGAGAGCTAAGATGCCCCTCTTTTGCTATTTCAGTCTCAGCCTCAAAATAACTCCTTACTCTATTTGGGAAAGTTTGTCTGGATATTGTATATAGATCTTGAAATCTGCTCATCATTGGACCGTTGCAAAGCCAAACTCCTCCGGGCAACTCGGGTATGCCCGGCAATAAATGGGTTTCTTCCATTACTATAAATTGAGGACTTAATTGTCTTAAAAGAAGCACAGCTCCAAGCAGAATCAATATGCCGAAAAGAGTAGCCATTATTTTGTCTTTTGCATCTTCCAAAAGATGAGGGTTTCCGGTTGAAATCATATAAAGAAATCCGGCATATATTAGAGAAAAAAAGCCGAAAAGACCTGAAGCTATAATAACAAAATAATATATATATACCACATATTCATAAATAGCTGTTTCCACTGTTGTTGGTGCGCTAATTATACTGGGTGCAAAATCAGGGTATTCAAGTTCCAAAGGCCGAGCATCCCCGTTTCCATTTTGAGCAAAAACAAAACTTGTAAAACCGAAAAACAATAAAAATATCAGAAAAAAGAATAAAGATTTTTTTAAAATTTTTTTATTGGTTGACTTCATTTGTATTAATTTTTAAAATTTTGTCCAAAAGTAGAGACAGTAAAGTAGTTTTCTTGACAGTTTTTTATTAATTTTTAATGAGGAGCAGGGTCAGCTTGCTCCAAATAGAAATCTTCATCAATTTTTTCAAATATAAAGCGGAAATATTCATTTTCTTTATTTACCTCAATTATTTTTGAAAAATTTAGGTATCCTTCATCTTTAGTTTCTCCCCAAACTGGATATTCTCCATAAGGAAGATCTATGATAAACGGGGTCGTTAAGGGGCCCGTTCTGCCAATATAAAAGATACCAGTAGGCTCGGACATAATATGAGTTCTGGAGATAGAAATATCATTTTCAATAATTTTTTGTTCAATTGTATTATTTATACCATTAGTAGTATCTTTCGTAAAATTATTTTTTGGTTTTATAAAAATAAAAAATATAATTAAAAGTAAAAATAAAAATATGGCAATAATTATATAAGTTTTTTTATTTATATTGTTCATTTTTTAATAAATAACATGGATATTTGCTGTGTGATTGCTGTGGTGTATGTCTTGAACAGGGACAACACGTACAGGCCCCCATCCGGGTTGCTGTCTTTGTTCAGGATCCCATATAATATATTGTCCTTCTTGCACGCCTACAATAACAACAGCATGATTACCGTTTTGACTAGGTCGGCAAACTGCAGTATTGCAAACAACAATAACCGGACGGCCTTGATTTAATTCATTTATAATAGCCTGAGCACTTCCCGATCCAGGGGTTATTTTTTTATGTCTCAAACTTATTTCTGGGTGTTGCTGGCTAAAATATGAAGCTACTGCAGGATAAAAAGTATGATAGGTTCCTTGTCTGCAGGTACGAAAACAATTATTTGAGGCAAATATAGCCGCTTCCCAGGGATCCATGCCTATGCCATAATCTTGACCATAATAACTTAAAACCATGGCTCCAGCAGTAGGCATGCATCCCGCTGCCCCCATAGTCGTATTTGTTCCACCCCCCGGACACTTACCTGCCCCATATTCATTATTCGCCCATCTGGGATCTCTTTGTGTATAATAAGGAACATTAAGAACTCCCTCAAAATCAATAATTTCACCGGGTTGATAAGGGTAAGGATTAATATCTCCGACATAAGAAGGCGGAGAATAAGGGTCAGGCCTTGATAGTTCCCAAAGCTCTAAAATATCCAAAGACTTTTCAATAATTTCGTCTGCCAAACTTCTGATAGTTCCGGTATTAAGAGCTGCGCAAGGATTTCCACCAGAACATCTTTCCGGCGTGCAGATATCGTTATGACATCCCCCACTGCATTCAGGGTCACAAAAACCGTCAATTACATTTTGCCAGCAGGAGTCTATTAAAGAGTAGCCAAGCGTTTCATCAAATTCTGCCAACCTTGTTATTTCATCGGCAAGCTGTGGAATTAATGCAATTAATTCTTCGGTATATAATTCAGCCATTTTTAGAATAAAAAGTTCTCGATTTAAGAAAAGCAGCGTATTTTCTAAACTGGCAATCAGTCTTTCTTGGTTTATTATGGCAATTTGATTTTCTCCATCCAACTCATCTAAAATTTCATGCTCTACTCTAATTCTTTCTTCGTAATAAAATACTGCTTCTTCAATCTGCTCAACCTCAAAACTTAAGTCTTTCAGCTCAGCCTCCAGTCTTTCTTTATAATACTCAATCGTGTCTCTTGATGCAAGAAGCTGTCTTTGGATAAGTTCAATGCTGCGCCACTCAGGGCAAGGATGGGAATCCTCTCCAATCCAGCAATATTGGCCAATGCATTCTCCATAATATCCTTCTCTGCAAAGACAAGAAGACCAAACATTGGAGCAGCTACATCTGGCAACAAGTTCATCAAGCACTTCTGTTAGATTTTTTATTTTTTCGCTTTCCGTAATAAGAAGAGCAGCAATTTCAGCGATTCTTCCAAAAGGGGTATCCTCAGTTACTTCCGAGCTTGGTCCGTATTCCGGCTCATAGGCGACCCTTTCAGGAGTTATTAAATCCAAAATTACCAACTGAGGACTAATATTATAAAGCATTATGTAGGAGCCAAGTAGAATAATAATCCCTACAAATGTTGCTATAATCTGATCTCTGGCTTTTTTTATTTTTCCCGGATCCCCGGATGAGGTTACATAGTTAATTCCCCCCTTAATTAAGCCGACAAGGGCAAATATTCCGCTAAGTATAATAATAAAATTAAAAACATATATAAAATATTCAATAACCCCAAAACCGACTGTTTCCGGCCTAACTCCTTCAATTTCTAAATAATCTGTCTCCAGAGGTCGATCCTGCCCTACTATATTGTTGTTTTGTGCAAAAACAAAGCCCGTAAAACCTAAAAACAATAAAACTATCAAGAGGCAAGGAAAAAATATTTTATTTTTTATTTTATTAATGGAGTCCATTTTACATTGCAGCAATAAAAGTTTAACAAATGTCTGCACCAGGCAATTTGGTCTAACCCGCGCTGTTCAGCTTGATCTACCAAGCATTCTTCCAGGCAGCGCCTATATGTCCCTTCAGGATCATCTACATCTAAATGAGGCTCTTCCAAATAACATTCTTCCAGGCAATATTCATAGGTCGGCTCTTTATAGCAGGGAGTTCTAATCATTACTCCTTCGGGGTCAACCTGGCCCAACACTCTTTGAGTATCGAAAAAAACATTACTGGTTTTATCTTTAACACACTCTCTCATTGGATACCAAACATGTTGCTTAAAATCTTCTAAAAATGTTGGCGTTAATTCTCTGATGATCGACATTACACCTATTTCTTCCCTTGTTTTTTCATCTTCTTCCCATTCGTTCCAAACAGTTTCTCCCATTGCTTCTCTAGCTTCTATTATTATATCCAGCTGCTCTCTAATTGCATCATAATAATAAGAACATGGGTTTCCCCGGCAGCGCTCTTCACAGCAACAGTCTGTACAGTTGCCATCGTCATCCCATCCGCAACAATAGCATACAGGATAGCAGTTCATAGAGCTGCAATCATTAACCATTCTGTTTATTTCATGAACCGCATTAATTGTTGTTTCTTGAAGGTATTTAAAATAAGCCAGCCTTGATATTAATAGGCCTGTTAATCTTTTTGCTCTATCGATAAATTCTCCGACAGGAGCTTCCATTGGGCATGATTCCAGTGTTGGTAAATACATATCAGGAATTTCTTCTGTTGGTCCTTCCAAATCGGGCTGTTCGGGTTGTTCAAAAAAAGTTTTTCCGCCTACTTGGCAGTAAAAGGTTGCCCAGTCTCTGATAATTTTTCCTTCAATTTGGCTTTCATAAATCGTGCTGATATCTTCCCACGCTTTGACTGTTGTTATTTCTCCGTCTATTACGCTGTAGTCGCTGGTTTTGATCAAAAATTCATTTAAGCTTTGAAGCGTCCATAACCGGCAATCTTCAACAAAATATTTTTCCAGCCTGGCAAGCCTATTTAGTTCATTTCTTAAACTTTGAATTTCCAGGGTTGTTGTTGCCAGTTCAGCTTCAAGCAACTCTGAAAGCTCAATATTTATTACCTGGAGCGCTTCTATTTGGCTTCTTACCGGCTCACAAGGGTCACAATCGCAACAATTTTCTCCTTGAATCGAGCATCCGCCATTAGTCAATTCACAAGGACAGTTGCAAAAAGTATAATAACAGTCGCACTCTCTAACTACGTTTTCTATTAATTCCGTATTGTTTAATATTAAATCATCAACAATACTTAGCGTTGAAGAAGTATTTTCTTCAATCCTATCCATTCTTTCTTCCGGAAAAATCCCTTCCATAATTATTCTGCCCAAAGGAAGCTCAACATCAATTGAGCTTGTTTTATATTTATCTTCAGGTCT
>PWRH01000008.1 GCA_003556525.1 Candidatus Nealsoniibacteriota bacterium | reverse complement strand
TTAAATCATCTTCATCGTATTCGAATTGCATTAATGCACCACTGCCGTAAAAACCTACCCAGACGTATCCATCAGCATCAATAGCGATTGCCCTAGGCATATCGTCTACTTCTCCGACATCAAAAACCTGTACGGCATCATCGGTGTCGAAGTCCAGAACCGAACCAGGATATTCATGTGTATCTGCCAAACCTTCGGTATCAGCCTGAATTCTTACCACTTGTCCTTGAAGCCCTTCATTAGGACCAAATCTGAAAGCATCAGCGCCTGTATTTAATGCCCAACCATTACCATGTTCATCTATAGCGATTCGATTGGTTCGCCAAGAACGAACATCAACACCATCTCTTGGTGCAGTATAATAACGGGCTACTTCCGTCATGCTCACCAAGTCCACCTTGGAAACGCTGGCTTCGCCTGAGTTAGGAATGAAACCGTAGTTTGGTACGGGATCATCGCCATTATTATTATCAGCAGATACCATTTGGAATGGAACCAAGGTAAATAAAAATGCTGATATAGTTAATAAACTAATTAATTTTTTCATATTTTTATATTTTTTATCTTTTACCTATTAAATTAATAATAAATAAAAATTATATTTATTTTCGACTGTTTTTATTTTTTTTATTTTTCGACCTTTTCCCCGATTAAATCTTCAATAAAAATAATTTAGCCGGGTTTATGTTTTATGGTTTTCCTTCCTAAACCATTTTCTTTAATCTTTCGATTTTTAAAAAACAAAAAACGAAGCTTAAGCTTCGCTACACTAAAAAAACACTGTGTTTAAGTAAAAAGTTTTGAAGACCCAAACATTGTATTTTTTAATTTTTTTAAAATTAAACTGCATTAGAATATTACCCAATTCCTTCTTATTGAGTAATTAATGCTTTTTTATTTATTCAATTGCGTATTTATAATATAATCAAATAATAAAGTTTGTCAAATTGCACCGGTTTTTTGTATTTTTTATCGTATTTTTTAAAAAAAATAAAAATTACCCTAAATTTTATTAAGGTTATTTGCACAACTTTTCCACAGATATTTTAAGTAAAATTAAGGAAAATTATCTCCGGAAACCAAGTTTAGGAAGGAAAGAGATGAAACATCTCATCTAATCCGGTTTCCGGAGGTAGCTTTGCTCAATTGATAAAATTTCAAAACGATTGAATATTATATAACAATTCAAAATAATGTCAATGGTTTTTAACATAATGTCCTACTTTTTAAGATGTAGGACAAAAAAATACACGGATTTTTGTCCGTGTATTTTTTAATAAAACCTATGTTCCCCCCTCTTTTCACAAGGAAAAAAGAGAGGGATACTTAGATTCTATCTTATTTGAGGTCTATTACCTCTGCCGTTTCCGGGTCGAGATTTTTCCTCTTCTTTTTCTTCCTCTACTTCTTCATTTTCTTCATTCTCTTCTTCTTTTTCTTCCTCTACTTCTTCATCAACTTTTTCCTCTTCTTCGCTATCCGTTTTTTCTAATTCCTCAAAGTCGTTCTCCAAACCTTTTTCCGGCTCTTCATTATTTTCATCTTTGTCATTATCAACATTTTCTTTGCTGATTTCGTTGTCTTCGCTATCTTCCAAAGAAAAAGCTTTAACAAGGCTTAATTCCTCAGTATAGTTGATTTCTTCTACAGAGTAATCCCCTGCCTCAAAATCACAATGACCGGGACCGATTAAGCCTTCGTTGTAATCAGTAAGAATTCCTGCCAATCTGACAAATTCTCTTCTTTCTCCCTGATTGCCTCTCCATTTTGCAACTTCTTCCGGAGTATAAGTTTCAAACAAAGCTGTAGCTTCATCGAAAGCTTTTTGGGCTTCTGTAAAGTCAGCTCCGCTTAAATAATTCAATTCAGCTGCAATATAGTGGAAAGCCAACTGATAATAAGAATTTGAAGAATCTGTCCAAAGCACCTCATAATAAGTTTGCTCACTTAAGAAGAAAATTGTATCAGCTCCGTTTGACAATAGCGCCCATGTTTCGTCATAAGGCGCAGGGCCGTATTCCGAATGAGTCTTCCAATAGCCGGGAGTTAGAGTACATCCTTCAAAAACGCAAGGTACATCGATATCTACAACCCAGTAATCGCTACCTGTTGTTTCGGTATCATTTGTTACAAAAGAAGCAGTGTTTACAAATTGATATTCTTGACATACTTCATATGGTCCGATTGTCAAAGAATAATCAAATGTTTTTGGTGCTTCGTTTGCACAAACCTCACCAAGATCTCCGTATTTATCGTCTACGACATAAATACAATAATCAATCTCATTTGTAGGATCTTCGAAAACAACGTTTGCAGAACCGGAAAAGTCGGTTGTACCTGCTTTGGTAGGATTTTTATCCTTATCATAGCTGTAATTCTGTAATTCTGCTGTAGCAGTATTTGTTGCACTTCCGCTACTTCCTAAGTCAGCTGAATATAAACAAGTTAATGTTTGTCCGGCTGGCAAGTAGTAAGGGAAAGTAACTCCGCAGTCAACGACTATAGAATCATCGCCAATAAAATCAGTTATGCTTTTTATTTCCGCTGTTATGGGTGAATTATTGTTAACATTAATTACACCTGATGCGGAATAATAGCTGTCCTCGTATGTTGCGCTTACTGTAACTTGATAGTCAACATCGGCTGTTTCTCCAATTTCCAAAACCAGCTCTGTTTCATTGCCGGTTTTTTCAATTGTCCAATTATATTTTCTATCAAACTCAGTATCAGCGGTTTTATCAACATCGAGGCCGTAGCATTTAACATTGACTGAAGCACTGGCTGATTGGCCTGTTTCGGTTATGGTTGCAGTATTTGGGTATGTATTTTCGCCCAAATCGCTGCAATTAAAGGTTTCGCTATATGTCCAAGTTGCATTTTCGGAAACAGGTCCCCAAGATTTGCCGTTTGAATCCACTACATTAATTGCTTCATGGCCTTCAACTACAGGGTCGCCAAAAACAACATCTGCAGAACCGGAAAATTCGGTTGTACCTAATTGTGTTTTGGCTAATTCATAGCTGTAGCTGTAATTCTTAAGCTTTGCTTTGGCAGTGTTTGTTCTAGAATCTGCGTTTGGCAAGCCGGCAGAATAAGTGCAGGTAATACTTCCATTTGCCGGAACAGTTAGAGAAGGACAGTTAACATCTGCTGCAATATCTGGAGACACTAAATCAGTTACAGAATCCAGTTCTGCAATTACAGGAGCAGGATTGGTAATGGTAATAGTGCCGTTAACAGCATAACCGCCTTCGGTTGAAGTTTTGCTTACACTAACAGTATATTTGGAAGTTCCGCTGTCGCCTTTAAACATTTCCCAACTGTTTGGAGCAACTGTTTTATTTATTGCCCATACATGGCTAAGAGTAAAGTTTGCGTCAGCGGTTTTCCCGACTGTCAATTCATAGCAATTTACTTCTACTGAAGTAGTGGCTGACTGGCCTGTTTCTCTTATTGTTACAGTATTCAGGTAGGTGCCTGCATCTGCATTGCAATAAAATGTTTCTTCATAAGAAACAGAGCCTGTGTCGCTAAATGTCCATGAGTCTCCGTTTGTATCATCTACGTTAATTTCGTCATTAACCTCGGTTGTCGGATCGCCAAAAATAACGTCTGCTGAACCGGAAAATTCGGTTGTACCTGATTCAATGGCATTTTCATTCTTGTCATAGTCATAGTTTTGCAGTTTTGCTGTGGCAGTGTTTTCTCTGGTGTCTGCGTTTGACAGGCTGGCAGAATAAGTGCAAGTAATGTCTCCCTCAGCAGGAACTATCATGGAAGGACAAACAACGTTTGCCGCAATATCCGGAGAAATTATATCTTCTACAGATACCAGCAAAGCGTCCATTGGTGCAGGATTGGAAATAACAATATTTCCGCCTACATACCAATCACTATCCGTATAACCGGTTTGGTTAACGGAAACAGTGTATTTCGAGGTTCCGTCATCGTTTTTAAACAAATCCCAAACACTCGGAGTAACTGTTTTGGCAATGTCCCACTCATAAGTTCTGGTAAAGCCCGGGTTAGCGGTTTTCTTGACTGTCAATTCATAGCAATTTACCATTACTGAAGCATCGTCACTATCACCTGTTTCTCTAATTGTTGCAGTATTGCCATGACTACCTTGGTCATCTCCGCAATAAAATGTTCTGCTATAAGAAACAGAACCTGTATTACTAAATGACCATGACTTATTGTCATAGCTGTCGTCTACGTTGATTTCGTCATAAACCTTGGTTGTCGGATCGCCAAAAGTAACATCAGCATAGGCTGAACTGCCGGCTATATAGCCTTCAGTTTCAACGATAGCCATATTAACAGTGCTTGTTCCGCTTGATAAATCAGCAGAATAAAAACAAGTTAATGTTTCTTTAGACCCTAAATAATAAGGGAATTCAACTCCGCATTCAACTTCCGGAGAAGCTCCGTTAATCACATCCTGAACCTCGGTTATTTTCGCCTTTTCTAAATAGGGATTATAGATAGTAATATCGCCTGAAACAGCCCAATCGCTGTCTTGATAACCTTTTTTGGTTACACTGACAGTATATTCGGACGTTCCGCTGTCGCCTTTAAAAAGGTTCCAGGTTTCAGGAGTTACTGATTTATCAATCTCCCATTCATAGGTTCGGGTAAAAGAAGTTGTCGCGGTTTTTGAAACAACCAATCTCGGAGTATAGCAAAAAGAAACATGGCTTAAACCGTAAGGCTTTTTATTTTTAGGATTTATTGGAGAGTGCAAGCCGGTATCTCCAAAAGATTCCGGTATATACTCATAATGGTTGGCATTAGGGCCTCCCTTTACAAGTACTCCATCTACTCCAAAATCCGAAGACCAGTCAAAGTAAATACCATTTGCGTTTGAAATAGTAACTGTGCCGATACTATCAACACTATAGTCGCCATTTGTCGGAGCATAGTTAATTTTAAACTCCGCTACATAGCCCAAATCTTCACAAGTCGGATTTCCAGGTACTAATTTTGGGTCAACAGAATCAACGCTTGCCGTAAAAGCAACAACAAATACGGTTAAAATCGAAATGGTAAAACAGATTAATTTTTTCATAATAATTAATTAGTTATAATTATTATCTTATTAAATCCGTCCACTTTAATTTAATAAGCCGAGCTCCCCCGATTTTTAAAGCTCTTTAAGTTGTTAAAGAACGTGTTTTTTTGTTTTGAAAAATTTTTTGGTCCGGGGGCACGACCTTTAGAGACAAAAAAACACCGCTTTTATAAAATATTATTGGAAATCCCTCCTTTAATTTCCGATCGATGCTTGGTCTCTGTAAAACTATAATAGAGCCTCTTTAAAACTTTGTCAACTAAACCTTGGCTATTGCTTCACCGGGTGAAGCAACACCTATTACTTCATTGGGCTATTGCTTCACCGGGTGAAGCAATGGCCCGGAGATCTATTCTCCGCTAATTTCGCGGAGGTCTGTCCTCCGCGGTTCTACAAAAAACAGCGGAGATCTATTCTCCACTAAGAATGTGCTTCTCCCGGTGAAGCACATTTCCTGGCGAAGAGAGCGTTGCTCTCTTCTTTACCTTCATTTCGCTAAAGCGGAATTCGGTTTCTAATAGTCAAAGAGATAAATCTCTTTTCCACCTTCATTTCGCTAAAGCGAAATTCGGTCGGTAAGGCACAAGCCGAAATAAAAAGTTGGACATCGCATGTCCAACTTTTTAGATATCCAGGTTTTTGATATTATAATTTTTTATTAACTCTTTTTGGCTGAATCGAACGATTTATTTTTCAAATCTTCCATTTCATCTTTTATTTTCTTTATTTCTTTTTTCAACTCCACCATTCTTAACTCTCGACCAACCGTTAGTTTATGAAACCTTTCCAGTTCGTTAACTCTTTTTTGCAGCTCTTTGGTTCTTTCTTTAACCTGCTCATCAAGACTATCTGCCAATTCTTTCAACTCTTTGGTTCTGGCTCTAACCCTTATTTCAAGAATATCTTTTCTTTCTTCAAGTATTTGCTGATAATTTTTAATCTCTAAAATCATTTCATTAAAAGATTCAGCCAAATCTTTTATTTCATTCTTAGCATCTACTTTAACTTTATGCTTTAAGTCACCTTTTCTTGTTTTATCAACCCCCTCTTTTAATAAAGACAAGGGTTTTGTCAATGTTTCGGCTAAGAAAAAAAGGACAATCCATCCAATTAAAACAACAAATAAGGTAATATAAATGCCGTAAAAAACCATTCCTTTAGTTTGTTTGTTCATTTTTTCTAAAGAAAAGGTAATTTTAGCAAACCCAATTACACCACTTTCTGCGCCCGGATAAAGGAAAATATCCGTTCTTTCGATTGGAGCATAAAATTCATAAACAAGCTCGCCTTGCTTTGTTTTTGAGCTAACCTTTATTACCTTTTTCTCTTTTTCCAATGCTTCTTTTATCTCAAGAGAAATGCTTTCTTCTATCTGAGCGTGGGGCTCACTTTTTGAAAATAAACGCAAACCCCTATGATTATATACGGCAACGGATATTGCTTCCTCTCTATAAAAAACAGTATCAATAAAAGGCCTTACCAGCACCGGGTCTTGAGCTGCTACCGCAAACTCTGATGCATGAGAAAAATCAGCCACCAAATGCTTTCCTGAAGAAATTAGCTCTTCTTCCAATAAATTGGTTAATCTATAGTTAAAAACAAAAAGTAAGGATCCGGCAACCAATATTATTAAAAGTGCCCCATAAAAAATAAATTGGGTTTTAAAGCTATTAAGCCTCATAAAAAATTATAACTTAATACTTTCCAAAAATAAGCACTGACGGAGTTACTTCTCCATATCTATTACCAACACCCATAAAGTGGCCATAAGGACCCAAGTTTGAAGCGCCCATAAACGGAGCATCTCCGGAAGCCTGTAGTGCCTTATCAACCATTACATCCCAGTCACTTCTTTCCGGAATTCCCAATAAAGAAGCCCCGCATAAATCAACCAAGACTCCTGCAATATCGTCTTCAGGTATACCGCCCCTACCACGAGCCAATCTTATTGTTGGTTCAAGCCTATCTATAAGAAGCCTGGAATCGCTTTTAAGTAAATGGAACTCTGTTCCTTCGGGAATATTTGTTCCCAAAGAAATGCTATTGTCGGGATTAAAATGCAAGGCAACCACCATGTGCCAATTTTCAGTACCATCGTCTTCCAAAACTTTAATACCAAACGTGTAATACAAGCTTCTATGAAGAAGCATATCGCTTGTTCCTAAAAATTCATCAAACTCTCCATCCATCCATTCATTATAAACTTCAGCTGCAGGCCGGTCGTCAATAGTTACCAACCTAATTCCTCTTTCGTCTCTGGTAACTTCGGTCGCTACTCCCTTAAATCCAATCGGGTCAAATCCACCTAAAAAAGCATGACCTATTCTAATATTGGCATCAATAGCTGCCACTACAACTCCTGCCTCATAAATTTTATCATTAGCAAATAAGGCTTGGCCTCCGCTAACTAAATCTGCATATCCGGCAGCAGCTCCTCCACCAACAATAGGAACTTCTTTTCCCATTATATTTTCTACTCCCTTAACAAATAAGTCTTCTCCCGCACCAAAAGGAGCACTACTCATCATTATAATTTTCGGGGCAATGTCTTTACCTGCATCTTCCAATGCTCTTTCCAGAGCTAATTTTGATACTTTTTCAGGAGAATCTTCTTCATCCAGCCCTGCTCCGCCTATTCCTACTATAAATTCATCTCCTGCAAACCCCATTATTCCCAATACATTTCCCTCTTCTACTCCTTCTCCTACCTTAAACCCTTCTCGGGTCATAAGACCAAACAAAGAGGTATAACCATAAATTTTAGTTTCTTCGGGCAATAATTCTCTCACTTCTTTAAGTAGTTTTTCTTGATCAAACCCTACTGTCGAAGTTAATACAACAAATGAAGGCTCTTCCTCAAGGCCTTCCATCATTTCATTGTATGCCTCATTCACGGCATTTTTTTCTTTTTCTTCAAAGGGAATATCTTCTGAAGAAACACTATAGCCTGTTGACATTTTTAGCTTTATGTCTCTAATTTCAGGCTCAATATCCGCTATAGGTTCTTCAAATATTCCCGGTCTTGATGTTGTTATTATTGCTAAAACAACTGCAACAAGAACAACAACTCCGGCTATGATTAATGATTTTTTGTTTATATTCATATTTTTTATATTTATTTTTTTATATTTATTTTTTTATAGTCGACCTTTATGATTTAAATAATAAATTTATTTAAAAAGAATCGGTTCTTTGGCTATAATTTTAAAAATATTTTCCAGAAAATCGCCACCGGCATAACCGACAATTAAAGCGATTGCCGGAGAAAGCTGTTCTGCGCCCATAAAAGTTATCCCCAGTTCTTTCACAACCCAAGCTGAAGTAAGTCCGATTAAACCGGAAATCACTGCGGTTCCGGCAAAATAACCCCAGCGCATTTTAACGTCTTTATAAGACAAAGTATATTTTGTAATACCGACAATACCCCTAATTGTGCCGCCTAAAAATCCGGCTAAAAAAAATGTAAACATATTAAATTATTAATTTTTTTATTTATTTTAAAAGACTGTTAATTTTTTCTCTGGTTGCCGAACCAACATAGCCGGTTCCTTTCTCCAGCCCGAGCGGGACTAAAATTTCTTCACGATGCTTTTCTTGAAAACGAATAACAGCTTGTTGCGTTAGATTTAAAAAATTACCGGTTATTAATCCTGCCGGATAAATTTCCGGACCCTGGTTTT
>PWRH01000065.1 GCA_003556525.1 Candidatus Nealsoniibacteriota bacterium | reverse complement strand
CAAGGACGAGGACTTCCCGCGGTACCACCTTGTTTTTTCCAAACATCACTGCTTGGAACTCAACGGCTAACAAAAATTAGCCTTCCCTTGTAACGGTGGGATTCCGGGCATACTCATCGCAACCAGCTCCCGGGTGGCCAGAGGAAAATAATCCCCTTCTGCCCGTTCATAGCTTTTGTTTATTATTTTTAATATTGCTATATGCTAATTTTATAAAAAACAAAAAGTCTTGTCAATAGAAAAGCTTTATTTTAAGCCGATAAAGCTTGCGAAAATTAATTTTTTATCCGGATTGAATTTTAAATCTTCTTCCTGCTTTCTAAATGAAAAATATTTTTCAGACCGGCAAAAAGTGCAAACTGAACAATCTTCCATGTTTTTCTTTTTTATTCCCAAGTCAATAAAGTTATCAAAGGCCAGTTTTGTCATGTCAAAATAAACTTTTTCTTTTTGATTGTTATTTTTTTGCCGAATAAAATATTTTTTAAAACCGGTTTTTTTCAGACCCTGATAGGTTTTTTCTTTCAATGAGTAGTGACATTTTCTAATATGAGGACCAAAACAAACCAAAATATCTTTTGGAGAACTTTTAAAGTTAACAATCATTTTATTCACGGTATTTTTAATAATTCCGTCAATCAGACATTGCCTGCCGCCATGAATAGCTCCAACAACTCTTTTTTTCGGGTCAAACAATAAAATTGGCAAACAGTCGGCAGTAGTAATGCCTAAAATTTGGCCCGGAATATTTGAAATCAAAGCATCTGTATTTTTTATTATTTTTCCGGAATCTTTTGATAGGCAAATATGGGCATCCGGGCTAAAAACTTGCTTGGCAAAAACCAAATCTTTGGAAGAAATATTTTTTTTGGTTATTGTTTTTAAAAAATCAATTGCTCTTTTTCTAGCCTTTAATCCTTGGTTAACCGGATTAATTGACTTAAACTCAACGCTTGAAATACCCTGAATCAGGTTATGATTTTTTAAAGATTGGAACTGCATTATTTTTTCGAAGAACCTGTCTTTTTTTTGTTTTTCTTAAATTCACCGGTAAAAACAGTTTTATCTTTTAAGTTTTCAAAAACAGCTAAATGAGGTCCGATTAAACAATCCGAACCAATCAGTTTTCCCGGCATAAAAGAAACATTAACCCCTGTTTTTACATTGCTACCTAAAATAACTCCCAATTTATCTTTTCGTGTATCTACTTTTTTTCCATTAAAATCTATTTTTATTGTTTTTTCGTCAAACCTGAAATTGGCGGAAATAGTTGATGCCCCCAAATTACAATTTCTGCCGACTATTGAATCGCCCAAATAACTTAAATGAGATATTCTTGAGTCTTCACCAATAATAGAGTTTTTAATTTCAACCGCCTGACCGATATGGCAATTATCATTAATTGTAGTAAATTTTCTAATTAAACAATTCGGTCCAATTTGACAATTATTGCCGATATAGACAGGGCCTTCAATATAAGAACCGCTTTTAACCACGGAATCTTTGCCGACAAAAACCGGCCCCTTTAAAACCGCACCTTTTTCAATTTTTCCCAAAATTTCTCTCTTCATTTTGTTGAGCAAAAAAAAGTTTAGGTCAAACAGGTCCCAAGCATAAGAAACGGAAAGCCAGTCTTTTGCAATCTCAAACTCAAGATTGTTTTCCTTTATCATGTCTTCTAAAAAATCAACCAGCTCGTACTCGCCTCTTTTTGATTTTTTTATTTTTTGCTTAAAAACCAGGCTATCCAAAAAATACAGGCCTGTGTTAACAAGATCCGAGATTGTCTTTTCAGGTTTTTCAACCATTTTTTTGACTTTGTTTTTTTCAACCAAAACTTGGCCGAAGCTTTGAGGATTGGGCACCTTTTTAAGCAAAATACAAGGCTTTTCTTTAAGGCATTTTTTAATATCATTTGCGCCGTAATAATCATCCCCGTTTAAAACCAAAAAATATCCTGTAACAAAATCTTTAACTTTCTTTAAAGCGTCCCCTGTCCCCAAGGGCTTACTCTGAACAACATAGCTTATTTTTATATCGTTAAAATCAATATTTTTAAATTCGTTTTCTATGTCTTTTTTCGGCCCTTGAACAATAATAACTTCTTTGATGCCTGCTTTTTTTAAATTTAAAACAGTATAAAAAATTAAGGGTCGGCCCATTATTTTAGTCAAAGATTTGTGTTTATGGTTGATCGGCCAAAATCTCGAAGATTGGCCGGCTGCCAATATTATTGCCTTCATTTGCTTAAAGATAAAATTACTTTTATTAATTTTTTGGGATCATGCTCAATTGAATTTCTCTTTAAAAGGTTTGCACCAATAAATTTTTTCTTGCAAAGATTATTATTAATCTTAACCAAACTTGAAAGTTCAGCATGATTTTTTTTATATTTTTTAATCTTTTCTTGTTTAGGGAAATAATTGTTATAAATAACATAATCAACCGGTCCGCTCAAATATTTTTCTATTTCTGAAGAAAAATCCAAAACTTTAAAATCATTCGTCTCACCGAGCTTGGTCATTAAGTTGCAAAGGTAAATTTTTTTCGCTTTGCTTTTTGAAATGGTTTTACCCAAGTTTTCTGCCAGCAAAATTTGAATTAAAGAAGAGTAAAGATCTCCGGGGCCAATAATAATTAAATCGGCCTGCTTAATTGCCTTTAAGGCGGGCGGATAAGCTTTGGCTTTCGGTCTTAAAAAAACTTTTTTAATTTTCAATTTTTTATTGTGCTTTGGAATATCAATATTGGTTTCTCCGGAAATTATTTTGTTGTTTTCCAAAACCGCATAGAGATGGGACTTTTCAAGTGTTGCCGGAAAAACTTCATGTGAAATATTTAATATTTTTTTCAATTCCTGTGTTGTTTTTTCATAATTGTTTGTTGTTAATTCAAGGGCAGTAATAAAAAGATTGGCAAAATTATGGCCTTTTAACTGGCCTGACTGAAAACGATAGCTAAACAGCTCTTCTATTATAGGGGAAGTATTGGCTAAAGCAATAAAAGCCCGGCGAATATCTCCGGGAGAAACAATTTTATAGTCTTTTCTGAGCCGACCGGCTGAACCGCCCGAATCAAGCATTGCACAAATAGCAGACAGCTTAAAGGGATGTTTCTTGAGTTCGGTTAAAACAGCTTTGGGCATGGCATTACCCCCGCCAAGACAAACAATGTTTTTAACCTTTTTTTTCATAATTTAAAAAGAACTAAAAGTTGTTGGTCGTTTTTTCTATTTTAACGCCTAACTTCTTGAGCCTGCCAACCAAATCCTGATAACCCCTTTCAATGGCATAAACATTTCTTAAAATCGATTTGCCTTTGGCAGCAAGCATGGCTACAAGAATAATGGCTGAAGGCCTAAGTGCGGGCGGACAGATAATTTCAGTAGCTTTTAGTTTTGAAGGCCCGGTTATAAAAACCCGATGAGGGTCGGCCAGTCTTATGTTTGCTCCAAGCCGATTAAGCTCAACATAGTAAATCGTTCTGTTTTCATAAACCCAGTCATGAATCAAAGTTTCGCCTTTTGCTTGCGTAGCAATGGGAACAAAAAAAGGAAGATTGTCTATGTTTAATCCGGGAAAAGGACGGCCGTATATTTTTTCAACAGGAGCAACCAGTTTTGAAGGAAAAGTTTTAATATCCACCAAGTTGGCATGGTTATTTTTCGCTTTATATCTTTTTAAAATTTCAAAGTTAAAGCCCATTTTTTCCAACTTTAAAAGCTCAAGCTCCAAAAAATCAATCGGGCAACCTTTTATTGTTATCGAAGAATTGGTAACAGCGGCTATTGATAAAAAAAACATTGACTCAATCGGGTCTTCGGTTAAATAATATTCAATATTTTTGGCAATTTTTTCCTTTCCCCAAATTTTTAAAACAGTTGAGCCAATCCCCTCTATTTTAACTCCCAAATCCTTTAAAAAATAACAGAGGTCCTGTACTTGGTAGTTTGAAGAGGCAAATTTTATAACTGTTTTTCCCGGAATTAAAGAAGCAGCCAAAATTACATTGGCTGTGGCCGTATCGCCGGATTCATACATTACAATTTCTTCGCAAGAAGAAAGTTTGTTGTATTTTACATTTAATTTATCCGCAAAAATTTTTATTTTTAAGCCGAACTTTTCCAAAGCGTAAATATGAGGAATTATTGTTCTTCTGCCCAGCTTGCATCCACCTGAAAGAGGCAGGTCAAAATCGTTGAATTTATGTAAAAAAACTGCCAAAAACAAAATAATAATCCTGGTTTTGGCAGCGGATTTTTTATTTATTTTTTGCCAATTCAGTTTCAAAGGAGGAATTATTTCAAGCGAAGAGTTATTTTTCCATTTTGTTTTTACGCCGATGCTTTCAAAAACCTCGATAACCCTATACACTTCTTCTATTTTGGGTAAATTGGCTATTGTTGTCTTTTTTTCATTTAATAGTGATGCAACCAAAATTGCCAAAGCTGAGTTTTTTGAAGGATTGATTGTAATCGATCCGTCTAATTTTTTTCCCCCTTGAATAATATAATTGTTCATCGTTAAAATTATTAAGGCAAATTAAAAACTTATTAGGCTTAAAAACAGGCCCGCAATTAATTAAAGGAAAAGAAGAGTCTCAGCTCTTCTTTGATGAAAGGTTGAAAGCTTTAACATTAAGCTCTAAAAATTTTTTCGGAACCACTTTTTTAATCGCTTTTAGAATTGATTCGGGCTTTAAAGGAATAAGATTATTAAAGGAAGCAAAGCTTATCAAATATATTCCGGCAACCAAACTGTTTCCCAATTCTTCCAGACAAATTTCCTCAGCAGGAACCAAATAAACCTCATTACCGGACTTTTCAAGAACATTTAAAACTTCTTTTTCGGTCAAGCTTTTTCCGGAAAAAATAGGAATCAGTTTTTTATTAATTAAAAATCTGGTTTCAGGCCCACTAAAAATAAACGACGTTAGAGCTTCTTGCATCTCTAAACTAATAATTAAGTCAGCGCCTGCCTTGGGAACCAAGGGAGAATTAACTTTTTTACCAAACCGAATATGAACCTTAACCGAACCCCCTCTTTGAGAAAGCCCGTGAAGCTCGGAACTTCTAAAATCAAAATTTTCAACCAGGCAAGCTTCAGCCAAAACATTTAAAAGGGTGATTTGACCCTGCCCACCTGTTCCAACAATCAAAAGACTGAAATCATCGCTTGATTTTTCTTTTTTTGGCAAAACGGATTTCTTTTTCGTTGGCTTTGCTTTTTTTCTTGATTTTATATCTGAATGCATTGTTTTTTTACAATAATTACCGAAACTTCGGAATTTTTTAAAAACTTTTTAATGGTTTCGATAAATTCTTTTTGATTTACAGGATCAATTACTTTTAAGTTTTTAACTCCGCATCCCCTAACAACATCTTCTATCTTAATTCTGCCCTGAACATTAAACGCTCCGGGATGAGGCTGATGACCGGTCATGGCAGTGGTATCATTTTGTAAAATAATAATTAACGGATTTGATTTATTAATAACTGCATTGATTAAAGGAGGAATCCCGGCATGAAAAAAAGATGAGTCTCCAACAAAAGAGATTAACTTTTTGTCATTGGAACCGGCAATAGCCTTTTTAATACCATGACCTATTCCAACAGAAGAGCCCATGCAAAATAAATAGTCCTGCATTTTAATCGAGGCGGAACCAAAAAGCATGTAACAACCTATCTCTCCACCAAAAACAACCTTTTTAATATCAACAGCTTTCTTAACCGCTGAAACAACAAGCCAGTAAGGGCAACCGGGACAAAGACGGGGTGCTCTTTTGGAGCTTTTTAAATCTTTTGTTAAGTAAGATAAATCTTTTTTTTCTTTTCCTCCCTTATACCCTGCAAAATCAGCAATAATTTCGTCAACCTTATCCGGGCTTAACTCGCCAATTTCAAAATCTTTTTTCTTACCGACAACCTCGATTTGGCAATCCATTTTTTTAGCTAAAATAAAAACTTCTTTTTCCAAATAAGGCTCAAGTTCTTCCAGTATTAGAATTTTTTTCTGTTTGCCCGGCAATGATTTAATAAATTTCTCAATTTTTTCCACAGGCAAAGGGTTAAAAAATCCAAGCTTAAGCAAACCTAAATCCAAATCCATTCTTGCTAAGGATTCTTTTGCGTAAAGGTAGGAAATTCCCGAAGTTATAATTCCCAAACCGCTTTTTCCCTTAAAAGATTTATTAATGTCTGATTTTTCCGCAAAGCTTTTTATTTTTTCTATTTTTAAAAAAAGCTCTTTTTTCATTTCCAAAACCCTTGGAGGTAAAGTAATAAACTTATCGGGGTTTTTTTGAAAAGAGCCTTTGAATTTATTGCTTGAAAGGCTATTTAATTCAACCAGACTGCGCTGATGGGCAACCCTGGTTGTTGTTCTGACAATCACCGGTATTTCAAACTGTTTGGACAAAGCAAATCCGAGCTTAACAAATTCTTTACATTCCTGAGGATCGGATGGTTCTAGAATCGGTATGTGGGCTAATGACGCCAAAAATCTGGAATTTTCTTCAGACTGAGCGGAACTATGACAGGAAGGATCATCAGCTACGATAATTACTGTCGGTCCTTTTGAACCTGTATATACAAAAGGCAATAAAGCATCAAGCGCTACGTTAAGGCCAAAATTTTTCATAGCTACCAAAGTTTTTAGACCGGAAAAACTGGCACCAATACCCGCTTCCATGGCAACTTTTTCATTGGTCGAAAATTCAAAATAACCCTTGAACTTTCCCGAGGAATACATTTTATAAAAAATATTGCCTATTTCGGAAGAAGGTGTGCCGGGATATGTTGAAACAAAATTAACGCCTGCCTCCAAAGCGCCTCTAACAATCGCTTCATTTCCCAGAAGAACAACTTTTTTCCCTTTTTTATTTTCTAAAATATTTTCAAACATTTTAACTATTATCCATATTAACTAAATCTTTTTAATTTATCAAGTGCAATAAAAAAGAGCGATAATCCGCCCTTAAATAAATTTATTTTTTTACTGCTTTATTTTTATTTTATAGTTATCTTAATGTTTCTTTCTTCAAACTCTTTAAAAACAATATTTCGATCCAAAACATCGGGTGACTCGGAGGAAAATACACCTCTTTTTTTTATCTTGCCATTAGCCATTTCTTTGATGGCAACAACCATTGGCAGCCCGGTAAGCACTTGCATGGGACCAACCATATTATAGCTAAAAGAGCATGCTTTTTCTTGAAATACTCCTGAAACATCAACCCTTATTCCTGAAACATTCGCCCCTAATCCGGATACTCTGCGCCAAAAAGGCAGTGTTTTTTGGAAAAATAAGGCAATAGATTTTGATTTGCCAAAACCCAGTTTTCCGGAAATAATAGCCAGCTTATTAAGAAAACCTTCATTAATTCCGCCCTTTAAGGTAATTTCCGAGACACCGGGAAAATATTGAGGCATACTAATTGGCTCCGGATGACCGACATTATAAACAGTTATTTTTCCAATGGGTTTTGGAAATAAAATTTTTTGTTTGCCCGAACCGGCAGAAACCATTTTTAAAGAACCTTGCTCAAATGAAGGAGATTTTCCACTGAAAATATGAAGTGTGTGAAGAATAACCGCCATCCCGATAGAATCTCCGGAATTCGCTGCCCAAAAGATATTGATTGTATCAACTCGATCAAGTGCATAAGAGCCTGCTCGGGCTAAAAATCCGGATAATCCCGGTGTCCAGCCAATCCCGGTTAAAAAACATAAATTGTTTTTTTGAACCTCATCGTGCAGCCCAAAAATAAACTGGGTGGCATCGTAATCGTCGCAAATACCGATATAGTTTGTTTTTGCACCAAGAGCGGCCAAAGCTATTTTTTTTTCATATTTATAAAAAGGTCCGCTTGTATTAACAACCAGGTCATGGCCCTGAATCACCCGGGAAAGATTACTATGGTTATCCAAGTTAAGCTTTAAAAAAGAAATTCTGTTTTTTCCCTTGTCTAAAAAATCCAATAACGTTTGATACTTTTTTTGACTACGGCCGACTACTGTAATTTTCTCGATTTTTGAAAAACTATAAATCTCGCTAATCACCCACTTGCCTATGTCTCCACTGCCTCCAAAAAAAATAATTTTCAACAAAATCAACCCCCTTTTTTAGTTGTTAATGGTGCTATTTAAAAGATATAACTTTAAAAAATGGTTGTCAAACATTTAAGATAAAGCTTTTAGAACAAAAGGAATCATTTGTTTTTTTCTTGAAACAACTCCGGGCAAGAAAACCAATCCCTGCTCATCTTTTTTTCCAAAAGCTTTTTTTGCCACTTTTTTTTCTTCTTCAAGTAAAAACAAATATTATTCTTTTTTAAAAATGTCCACCAGTCCGAAAAAAAGTAAATCAAGCTTTTTTTCTTTTTTAATTTTTTCAATATTGGAAAAAACTTCATTTTTCTTTTCTAACAGTGCCTGAGGGTTTAATGTCTCGTAAACCCCAAAACCAAAAACAATGTTTTTTTCTTTAAACTCCTTATAGTCTGAAACAATTAATTCACCAACTTTAACTCCGGAAATATCTGAACGAACCTTAAACATTTCTTTACTAAGGCTTTTCGCATCTATCTTATAGTTTTTACTCAAAAACTTAACGGCATCTTTGTCTTCCTTGGTTGTGGTTGGTGAGGTTAAGTTAAGAGTGTCTGAAATAATTCCGGCCAACAGTAAAAAAGCCTGCTTTTTATTCGGTTTAAAATTATTTTCCAGAAAAAATTTAAATATCAGAGTGGAAGTACTGCCTATCGGCTCTATCCTTACATGTATAGCTTCCTTGGTTGATATTCCCCCAAGCTTATGGTGGTCGATAATTCCCACAATTTCAGCTTTTTCTATGCCAAAAGCAGCCTGGCTTAATTCATTGTGGTCGACTAAAAAAACTTTTTTTCCTGTCAGATTTTTGGTTAAAGAAGGAAGTTCGGATCCGGCTTTTTTTAAAACGAACTTGGCTTCCCTGCCTATTTTTCCGAAAGCCAAAGCTTTTGCCCGGCCTGTTCTTTTTTTTAAATAATCCGCCATAACAATTGCTGAAACAACGGAATCCGTATCAGGGTTTTTATGCCCAATTGTATAAATCATATTTTTATTTTTTATATTATAATTATATTTTACTCGACTGTTACGCTTTTTGCCAAGTTTCTGGGGTAATCGGGATCTTGCCCGTTTAAAACAGAAACATAGTAGGCAAAAAGCTGTAAAGGAATAATTGAAATAATCGGAGTCAACATTTCCAGTGTTTTTGGAATATAGAAAACATCATCAGCTATATTTTTAATTTTTTTATTCCCCTCACTCGCAATAGCCAAAATCTTCCCTTTTCTGGCTTTTATTTCCTCAATATT